>CALZKX010000310.1 GCA_945788155.1 uncultured Flavobacteriaceae bacterium | reverse complement strand
TTAGCAGTTAGTTATACCAATAATCTGGTTCCATTAGGGAATAGTGAATCAATGGAGGCAAGTACCTTTAGATTCAATCCTGGTAAGGAAAACCAGTTAGGTCAATTTGAAGCACATCCAAAAAATGGCGATGAGAAATTAGACTTCAAAAAGAAAGATTTTATAATTATTGGTGACCTTACCAATGATCGAATTAGTGCAGAAGATCGATCAGATGTTTTTTTTCCAGGCCCTTATCTTTTAGCCTGGACCCTAAGTGAAGAACTTGCTGGAGAGAATCAAAAAATAATTAAGCAATACGAAAGTAGTATGCTTATAAACACTGTTCAAACCCTAGTGTTTGCCCTATTAGCTGCAATAATATTCGCTTTGTTATTTAAATACGTTAAACGTTTACAGACGAAACCATGGGCATTGGCATTATTATCAATTTTAATAACTATTGGTTTTTTTGTATTGTTTGTGTTTTTATTTCTATCTCAAAATAAGATTCCTCGAATAGGCTTATCCATTATTGGAATTATTTTAACTGCTTTATTGGCATGGCGTTTTGCCTATAAATTTTTAGTTACAGGAATTGCGGAAGGATCACAAAAATATGATTTGTTTATTAGCTATTCTCATGGTGACAGTGATTGGGTTACAAAAAATGTTTACGAACCTCTAAAAGATTTTAAAAAGCCAAATGGCGAAAAGCTCAATATATTCTTTGATGTAAAAAGCATAGGAATTGGAGAAGCCTTCACTTCAAAATATATGTGGGGAATTGTTGATTCTAAACTCTTTGTTCCAATAATGTCAGAAGAATATTATGGAAAAAATCATTGTAAAAATGAAATGGATTTGGCGTATAAACGTTCTGTTGAAAAATTGCTGGATATCATGCCAATTGCATATTCATTTGATTGTGTGCCCGAAATTTACACACACATTAATGTGGCAATTATAACAGTAACCCCAAATTTTATAGAAAATATTAAAGAAGCACTTTCTAAATGATGAGTAATCTAATACTAAAAATGAAATTGACTTATTGCTTAATGGTTAAATTTTAGAGTTTTATATTATAAAATATAAATAACGTGAGTTCGATATAAAAGTCATTGACTATAAGCTGATTGAAATAAAAACACCCCTAAAGCCCCCTCAAGGGGACAATGTCATCTTTGGTAATTCCTCCCTTGAGGGAGGAGCAAGGAGGGTGTTTACAATAAATAAACACATATCACACTAACAATCAAGTAATTATATTTTGGCTATATACTTTTAGTTATATCGAACTCACGTTAATTAATGCACTTCTAACCAATTATTGCCAATGTCTAAATCAAGATTAAGAGGTACTTTTAGTTTATAGGCATTTTTCCATTTTGGTTTTATTGCTCCTCTAATTAACCAAAATTATTAATTATACCAAACAGCATATCGTTTTCTTCTAAGCTCTAAAGCTAAATACTCTTCCATTTTTAAGGCTTCTGCTCTAGTCGATAATGGAGGGATGTGGTTATAAAGACTAGGTCTTAGATATTCACCATATTTTTGTACAATATTTGACGATAGTTTATGTCCTTTTTTATTTCTATAGCCTGTTTTGTGTTGTAAAAACCGCTCTTTTGGCGTTTTACTGGTCATACCAACATATAAGCATTCCAAGACACCATTAAATTGTGGATTTGCTGCTCTAAACTTAGCATTTTCTGTAAACACTCGTTTAGACAACTCAACAACATAGATTTGGTATTTAAGCATTCATGAAAGTTTAATGTGCTTCCAACCAATTATCACCAACATCTAAATCAACATCCAAAGGGACTTCCAGTTTATAGGCGTTTTCCATTTCGGTTTTCACCAATGTTTTAATGGCTTCCAATTCTGGTTTATAAACATCAAAAACCAATTCATCATGCACTTGTAGGAGCATTTTAGTTTTGTAATCGCCTTCTTGTAGTTTCTCATGAATATGTATCATGGCAATTTTAATAATGTCTGCGGCACTACCTTGTATTGGTGCATTTACAGCATTTCGTTCTGCAGCACCTCTAACCACAGCGTTTCTTGAGTTAATATCTTTTAAATAACGACGACGACCTAAAACGGTTTCTACATAACCATTATCACGTGCAAAATCGACTTGTTTGCTTATATATGCTTTTAATTTTGGATACGTTTCGTAATAGGTGTCAATGAGTTCTTTAGCTTCTGTTCTATTTAAATCGGTTTGATTACTTAAACCAAAAGCTGAAACGCCATAAATGATTCCGAAGTTTACTGTTTTAGCATTACCACGCTGTTCGCGAGTGACTTCATTTAAAGGCACATTAAATACTTTTGAAGCTGTCGATGCATGAATATCTTCTCCATTTTTAAAAGCATTAATCATGGTTTTTTCTTTACTAAAAGCTGCAATAACTCGCAATTCAATTTGTGAATAATCGGCTGCTAAAAGTGTATAGTTTTCATCTCTTGGAACAAACGCTTTTCGTACTTGTCGACCACGTTCAGTACGAATAGGAATGTTTTGTAAATTAGGATTGTTACTACTCAATCGTCCTGTTGCGGCAACGGTTTGCATATAATCAGTATGTACTCTTCCTGTGGATGGTTCTACTTGCAGTGGTAAGGCATCAACATAAGTGCTTTTTAGTTTTGCTAAACCACGATACTCTAGAATATTTCGAATAATCTCATGGTCTTTAGCTAAGTAAGATAAAATATCTTCACTTGTTTTATATTGACCTGTTTTTGTCTTTTTTGGTTTGTCAACCAACTTCATTTTTTCAAACAGGATAATTCCCATTTGTTTTGGTGATGCAATATTAAATTCTTCGCCAGCTGCATCATAAATATTTTTTTCAAGATTTGCAATATCAGTGTTGAGCTGTTCTGATAAAGAATTCAAGAAACCCTTATCAAGATTAATACCTTCTAATTCCATAGTCGCCAAAACACGAAGTAGCGGAATTTCAATCTCATCAAATAGTTTTTGTGTATTTGCTTCGCCTAACTCTTTTTGAAAATGTTCTTTTAACTGAAGTGTAATATCTGCATCCTCTACTGCATATTCGGTTTGTTTTTCTAACGCAACTTCTCGCATCGAGAGTTGATTTTTGCCCTTTTTGCCAATAAGCTCGGTAATTGAAATAGGTGTGTAATTTAAGTATGTTTCAGCTAGCACATCCATGTTATGACGCATATCTGGATTAATCAAATAATGCGCTAACATCGTGTCAAACAATTTGCCTTTAACTTCCACATTATATTTAGCAAGTACTTTGATATCGTACTTTAAATTCTGACCAATTTTCTCGATGGATTCATTTTCAAAAAATGGACGCAAAATCTCGATATGTTCTTGTGCTTCATCACGATTTTCAGGGAAAGGCATGTAAAAACCTTTACCGACTTCCCAAGAAAAGGCAATGCCAACCAACTCAGCAGTGATTGGGTTGATTCCTGTCGTTTCCGTATCAAAACACACAGAATTTTGCTGCATTAAGTTTTTAATAAAAAGTTTGGTAGCGATTCCTGGAGCAATACTTTGATAAAAATGTGAGGTGGTTTCGGCAGTTTTCCTAGTATATTCTGATGTGGTTTCTTTTTCAGTTGCTGTTTCTTCATTTCCTCCAAATAAAGAGAATTGTCCTGCTCCTGCAAGCCCCTTTTGTGCAGCGGACGTTTTCCCCTGAGGGGAAACTTTCTTGGATTTTTCAGAAGGTTTTTCAACTTGATTTGTTTCAGATTCAGTGGTGAAAGTTTTTAAGAAATTGTCGGTTAAGCGTCTAAATTCTAATTCCTGAAAAATTTCGTTTACTTTTTGAAAGTCAGGGTGGTTCAATTCAAAATCTTTATCATCAAATTTCACGGGAACATCAAGCATAATGCGAGCCAATTCCTTTGACAGCATACCAAGCTCTTTTGAAGCTTCAACCTTCTCCTTCATCTTTCCTTTAAGTTCATGCGTATTTGCCAATAAGCCTTCCATACTTCCATAAGCAGCTATAAATTTTTTTGCTGTTTTTTCACCAACTCCTGGAAGCCCAGGAATATTATCGCTAGAATCTCCCATCATACCCAAAAAATCAATCACTTGCTCAGGGCGCTCCACTTCAAATTTCTTTTGTACTTCTGGAATTCCCCAAGTTTCATAACCACCACCAAAAACGGGCTTGTACATAAAAATATTTTCAGAAACTAGTTGTGCAAAATCCTTATCAGGAGTGACCATAAAGGTTTTATAACCTTCTTTTTCTGCTTGTTTAGAGAGCGTTCCTATAACATC
This sequence comes from uncultured Flavobacteriaceae bacterium, assembly GCA_945788155.1. Classification (GTDB taxonomy): domain Bacteria; phylum Bacteroidota; class Bacteroidia; order Flavobacteriales; family Flavobacteriaceae; genus Pontimicrobium. The sequence goes on along the minus strand of CALZKX010000310.1, from coordinate 884 downwards.
ATCTGCCTCAAAGCCTTCTTTAACCATAATAGGAATATGCATGGCTTTTAGAATGTCTTGTATATAAGGTACGGCAATTTTAATGGCTTCAGGTGTTTCATCTCGATTGGCCTTGTAAGCTTCAAACATTTCGACCCTATCTACACTTCCGCCTTTGTCAAAACAAACAGCCAAATGGTCTGGTCGTTCACGTTTAATCACATCCAATAGTGAGTTCATAAAACCCATAATGGCTGAAGTATCGACCCCTTTTGAATTAATTCTTGGGTTTTTTATAAAAGCATAGTAACCACGAAAAATTAAAGCGTAAGCATCGACTAAAAAGAGACGTTTTTGTTCTGACATTGAATTTGTTTTTTGAAGATTATAAAACTACAAAAACTTATGCTTTAATGAATGTTATTTGGATTGCAATTTGTGATTTTCGACCCTAAACAATTTCAAATGAACAACTTCTCAATTGCCATTCATGGAGGCGCAGGAGTTTAGGTTAAAGGCTTAATGACTCCTGAGATGGAGACTCACAATATAGACTAGCGTTAAAAATAGCAAGAGAAAAAAGATATGAAATTCTTAAAAAGGGAGGTTCAGCGTTGGATGCAGTTTAGGTTGCAGTGAAACTTCTTGAAGATACGCCTTTATTTAATAATGAAGATATGAGTAACGCTTTAAGAGACGAAGTAGAAATCTCTATATAAAAATAATTAAAAAGCTATATCTCGCAAATTTACACAGTTTGTGAGATGTAACTAAAAATAAAATGCCTCTGAATTTTTTCAGAGGCATTTTTGCTATTTTACTATTCTGTTAAAATGAATTAACTCATTACAGAAGCTTTACGCTTTAACTGTAAACTTTTTATATATGCCTTAACACTAATTATA
>CALZKX010000309.1 GCA_945788155.1 uncultured Flavobacteriaceae bacterium | reverse complement strand
GCCAATACGAAATTGGGGCATTGTTCTCAACCAGTTCTTAACAATCTATGAAAAAAGGGTCAGAATTTAAATAATAAAATCTAACCCAAGTTATTTTTAACTTACACAGTTTTTAGGATAGTGTCAAAAATAAGTTCTTGCTCTGTTATACTGTATAATCCTATTTTTATATCATTACGTGTTCTTCCTATTTTTGGATTTTTGACTAAATTTTCAAAAACAATCTCTAAACTTAAAAGATATTTTATAGCTTGGTTAAAACTATACTCTCGCTCAGTATAATCAAAAATAGCATCAATATCTATATCTGCCGCCTCAGATAACACATAGTGCTTAATCTTATCTGGCATTTAACTTGCTTTTCTTTTTTGCTTACTATTAATAATGTCTTGTACAGAACGCTTACTAGTTACTCCAGACCAGCCTTTTTCAATTTCAGCTCTTAAATCGTCTATAACTTTGTGCCTATATACTTCGTGCAATCGTAAAGCATCACGAACAAGCTCGCTTGCATTTTGAAAATCGCCAGATTTAATTTGATTTGCAATATAGTCTTCTTGCTTTTTTGTTAAACTGATATTCATTTTTGTAAATTATTTTAAACTAATATAACAATTATGTCCATATTTAGCAAATATAAGCATAAACCATATTGACTAAAGCTGGTAACTATGTATTCATTAATTTTTTGCTAAAGTATTTTAATATTATAACCTTAACGGTTGCTTGACTTTGTCAGAAAAAAAGCTAACTATGTTCAGAATTAAACAAAAAGTAAAATCTCTTAAATAATTAGCGATTCCACCTCCCCAAAATCCAAACCTCCATAATTACCTGAGCTCATCAATAACAACGCTTTGTTATCAAAGCTTTGGGAGGATAAGAAATTTTTAAACTCGTCTGGATTGGTGTAAATAATCAAATCGTCTCGCTGAAAGGCATTGGCGATTTGTTCAAGTGTGACTTCCTCTAATTTTTTAATTTCAACTGCATGAGGTGAATAAAAAACTACTGCCACATCTGCTGCATCGAGAGCACCTTTATACTCTTTTAAAAATTCAGCATTAAGGCTGCTATACGTATGCAATTCCAAACAAGCTACTACTACTCTATCTTGATATTGCTCTTTTACTGCTTTGGTAGTAGCTTTTACTTTACTTGGTGAATGTGCAAAGTCTTTATAAGCTACGCTGTTGTCGCTTTCGGCAATTTTTTCCAAACGCTTACTAGCACCTTTAAAGGTAGAAATAGCTTCATAAAAATCGTCTTCGTCAATGCCCATGTGCTGGCAAACCCACTTTGCTCCAGCGAGATTGTTAAGGTTGTGTTTTCCAAATACTTCTATTGGCAGAGGTCCTTCTGGAGTTTCCAGTAAGGTTTGTCCGTTTTCAACTGTATATTCTGGTGTTTTGTAAGGTAGTTTTCTAATGGTGTTTTCACTCGCCTCCACGACTAGCTTTACTTCGGCATCTTCTTCATTGTAATTAATGCTTCCTCCTTTTACAATGCTATCTACAAAAATGCTGAACTGTTCTACATAACCTTCATAGGTTGGAAACACATTAATATGATCCCAGGCTATTCCGCTTAACAAAGCAATATTGGGTTTATATAAATGGAATTTTGGTCGTCTATCAATGGGTGAACTTAAATACTCATCGCCTTCCAGCACAATAAAATCGTTGTCATCGGTTAGTTTTACCATCACATCAAACCCTTCCAATTGTGCGCCAACCATATAATCGACATCTCTATCATGATAATGCATGACGTGCAAAATCATGGATGTAATGGTAGTTTTACCATGACTTCCACCAATAATCACTCGTGTTTTGTGTTTGGATTGCTCGTACAAAAATTCTGGATAACTGTATATTTTCAAGCCTAATTCTTGTGCTTTTATTAGCTCAGGATTATCTAATTTAGCATGCATTCCTAATACTATTGCATCCAGATTTGAAGTAATTTTTTCAGGAAACCAACCGAACGCTTCTGGTAATAATTCTTTAGCTCCCAATCGAGATTTTGAAGGATCAAAAATCGTATCGTCACTTCCTGTTACCTTGTATCCTTTATTGTGAAGTGCTATGGCAAGATTGTGCATGGCAGCACCACCAATAGCTATAAAATGTACGTTCATAACGCAAATATCAAATTACAAAAAGCAATTTCCAAATAATTGACACGAATTATTTTAAGTAAATTCTGCCAACTGTAACTGCAGAAATCAACTTATAGAGAAAGAATTTTTTCCTTTTCTTTCGTGGCTTGCTTAAAATTTGAACGAATGCCAAGAGCCTTATCAATCCATTTTAAGGCTTCTTGCTTGTTTGCTCTGTGTTTCTGTATTTGTGCCAATCTGTAATAAGCCCATTCTATTGGCACACCATCTTTTGCAGAGTGATTCTCTATATACGTTTTTAAGCAACGCTCACCTTTATCCAACTCTATATTATAATCGGCACATACCTTACCTATTTGATAATGCAAGTGATTTTTATTGTGTTTTTCATAGGCTTCATCAATTGTTGCTATTGCTTTTTGAGGTTGCTTTTCGGTTTCATACAAATTAGTGAGTTTGTCATAGCAGGTCAACGAACCACCAACTTTAACCGCCTTTTTGTAATAGCTTTCAGCAAGTTTTGGCTCATTGTCATATTCATACACATAGCCTTTTGCCAAATAACCATCAACTTTTGAGAGTTGTTCAAGCTCATGAGCATATTTAAGCGATTTCTTTTTACTGCCTCCAATAATTCCTGGTAATTGCATGTATAATTCTACCAAAGCCCAACGTGCATCAATATGTTTTGGGTCTAGGTCAGCAGCTTTCAAAAATGCTTCTTTTACATCTCCAATAATGCTCAAAGCTTTAAATTTGTTCACCTCAAGTGCTTTCATGCCTAATGCACCTCCATATTTATAGTGATAATTAGCATTATCATTTTTAGCGTTGACAAGTTTTTTGTATTGCTCTATAGCATCATCCCATTTTTTTTGGTGTCCATAGGCATCTCCCAATAATTCAATAGCCTCTACGCTGTTTGGGTTTTCTGACACATACTTACTAGCCATTTTTTCGGCTTTTATGAATTGTTTTTGTTGGAAAAGCTGATTAACCTCAATAACAATAGATTGCGAAAAGCACAATGTTGGAAACAATAGCAAGAACAAAAATATTTTCATCTTATTTTTAGTCGAAAATGCGAAATTAAACTTTCTTATTGACTTTAAAAAAAGGTAACTTTACTCATTTAACGAAGACATTCACTCATTTCATATTTTTTGGAACACATTTTGAATGTATTATCCTGAAAAATCAATAAAATGAACAAAATATTTACCATCATAATAATTCTGCTATTTGCAAATCTAGGGCATTCTCAAAATAACTATTCTAATTTATGGAAATCGGTCGAGAAATTTGAAGTCGAAGGTTTGCCAAAATCTGCTCTTGAAGTAGTTGAAACCATTAGTGAAAAAGCAGAAAAAGATGACAACAATGTACAGCGAATTAAGGCACTTTTGTTTAAAAGTAAATTTACCTTAATTCTTGAAGAAGATGCGCTGTTAAACATCATCAATGATTTTAAAAGCCATATTTCACAAAGTGAATTTCCAAGAAAAAATATCTTAGAAAACTTATTAGCCAACTTATATTGGCAATACTTTCAGCAAAACAGATGGCAGTTTTATAATAGAACAAAAACTTCTGAAAAAGTAGATCCAACCGATTTTAGAACTTGGGATTTACAAACGATGTTTGATGAAATTAGCCTGCATTACCAAAATTCCTTACAACAACAATTATTGTTACATCTTGAAGATTTAAAAAACTTTGATGAGCTTTTAATTTTGCAGGAAGATTCCAAAACATACAGACCAACTCTATTTGATTTTTTAGCTCATAATGCTTTAGAGTTTTATGCAACTCCTGAAAATAGCATTACCAAACCTGCTTATAAATTCGAGATTGACCATGAGCAATTTTTGAGTGATGCCAATAGTTTTTCAAGAATAAACATCACCTCAAAAGATAGTACCTCATTACAATTACAAGCTCTTAAACTGTATCAAGATTTAACTCAGTTTCACTTAAAAAGCAAAGAACCTTATGCGCTTGCAGATGTGGATATTAAACGCCTATTGTACGTAAAGCAGCATGCCATTTTTAATGATAAAGACACAAAGTTATTAGAAACCCTAAAATCTGAAAGTGAACGACTAAGCACTCGCAAAGTATCTGCTTTATACGATTTTGAAATAGCTTCTATTTACCTTGAACAAGGCAACACTTATCAACCAACAACCAATGAAACCCATCGTTGGAAACTTAAAGAAGCACTTGAATTGTGTGACATAGTCATTGAAAGATTTCCTAACAGTAAAGGAGCAGAAAAATGCAAGGTTTTAAAACAGCAAATTCTTCAGACATCATTGCAAATCACTGCTGAAAGCCATTTGCCAATAAACAAAAGTTCTCGACTGCTTATTAGATACAAAAATCACGAAAAGCTAAACTTTAAGGTGTTTCGCTTAAACAGAAATCAACTAAATAAACTAAATAGAACTTATAGAAAAGAAGAACAACTAGCCTATATCAAAAAATTGAAAGTTGAGAAACAATGGCAAAATGATTTACGTAACGAAAACGATTATCAAACACATACAACCGAAGTTGTATTCCCAGCTTTAAACAATGGTTACTATGTCGCATTTGCATCTCCTGAAAGCCACAAAGAGAACACCTTTGCATTTGCGACGTTACAAATTACTAATATGGCAATCGTTGATAAAAGTGATGACAAAAACCATATTTATCAAGTCATTGATAGAAATAACGGAAAGCCAATTGCCAATGCAAAAGTAACCTTAAACTATCGTACAGGCAATAATAAAGAGCAAACCGAATATAAAACCTCCAATTCAAAAGGAGAAATAAACATTACAAAAACAAAAAACCGTTATTGGCAGTTGGATATTGATGTAAACACCAAAAACGACATAGCTTATTTTGATAATTATTATATATATAGTCGAGAAAATAAAGATAAATCTGAAACTGAATATCGTGCTTTTTTATTCACTGATAGGAGCATTTACAGACCAGGACAAACCGTGTATTTTAAAGGCATTGCCATCAAAACAGAAAATGGCAAGTCTGAAGTCGTTTCTAACGAACCTGTTTATGGAATATTATATGATGCAAATGATGATGAAATTAAAGAACTCAAATTAATTACTAACGAATATGGCTCTGTTTCTGGCGAGTTTATATTACCAAACAATGGTCTAAATGGCGAATATAATATTGAATTTGATGGGGAAAATAAAGATTTTTATTTAGAGCACTACTTTTCTGTCGAAGAATACAAACGTCCTAAATTTGAAACCACCTTTATTCCTGTTATAGAGACATTCAAAGTCAATGATTCAGTAACAGTAAAAGGCAACGCTTTGGCTTATGCTGGAAGCAACATCACTGACGCCAAAGTGGTATATCGTGTGCATAGAAAAGTGCAATATCCTCGTTGGTATTATTGGTATTCTCCCAATAGCTATCGGGACCGGTTTAATAGTGAACCACAGGAAATAACTCATGGTGAAACAACCACAAACAATAAAGGCGAATTTGAAATCACCTTTAAAGCACTCCCAGATGAAAGTGTTGACAAAAGCAGTTTACCAATTTTTAATTATGAAATCACTGCTGATGTTACTGATTTGAATGGTGAAACACGAAGTACCACAACAATTGTTAATGTTGGTTATCATGCCTTAACGGCAAATGTTTCGATTGATTCTAAATTAGATAAAGCACAAAAAGACCATAAGTTAACTATTGACACTAAAAACCTCAATGGTGAATTTGTACCAGCAAAAGGAACTATAAAAATATACAAGCTAGTTGCACCAAATTCTGTTTTAAGACAGAGACCTTGGAATGCTCCAGATTATCAAATGATTTCTGAAAATGAGTTTAAACAACTGTTTCCACATGATGCTTATGCCAATGAAGACGATAGCAATCAATGGGAAAAAGGAGCACTTGTTTTTGAAAAACCTTTTAACACAGAACAATCTAAAGAACTCGCTTTAGGAAACATTAAAAAATGGGAATCTGGACAATATATTATTGTACTAGAAACAAAAGACAAGTTTGGTCAAGAAGTAAAAGACCAGATAAAAACCACGCTTTTTAGTGATGCTGATAAACAGATTTCTGACAACCAATTATTTGCTGTGACTACTAATAAATCAACGTATAATATTGGAGATACTGCTACGATAACCTTTGCTTCAGCTGCTAATATTGAGGTAACTGTGGATGTTGAAAAAGACTATAATATTGTTAAAACAGAAATTATTCATCTTAACAACAACAAACAAACCATTACTGTTCCAGTGACTCAAAACGATTTAGGAGGCTATGTAATACACTATAGTTTTGCTGCCTTTAATAGTTTT
>CALZKX010000308.1 GCA_945788155.1 uncultured Flavobacteriaceae bacterium | reverse complement strand
TAAACAAGAAATCATGAGAGCCAACGGTTCTGTTCAAGGAATTGATGTTATCCCTCAAGACATCAAGGAATTGTACAAAACAGTTTGGGAATTGAGTATGAAAGATATTATAGATATGTCTCGTCAACGAGGATACTTTATCGATCAGTCTCAATCACTTAACCTATTTATGGAAGGTGCCACTATGGCAAAATTAACATCCATGCATTTTTACGCTTGGAAAAGCGGTTTAAAAACAGGCATGTATTACTTACGTACCAAGAGTGCTGTTGATGCTATTAAGTTTACACTGGATAAAAAGAAGAAAGAAGAACCTGTGGATGCAGCTGCAGAAGTAGAAATCGCTGCTCAGCAGGATGCAGCAACAGAGATTGTAGTAGCACAGCGCAAGGGAAAAGCAGCTAAAACTGCTGCAAAATTTGCACAAGAAACCGAAGTTGAACCAATGTCTGCCGAAGAAATGAAAGCTTTAATTACTCAAGCCAAAGAAGCCGAAGGAGATGATTGTTTAATGTGCGGTTCTTAATAATTCAATAAATAAATGTTGTTAAAAAGGCTGTCTGGTAAGTGTCATTCTGAATGAAAATGAAAAATCTCTTATTAGTTAAATTACTGAAAGTAAAATTAACTGAGATTTTCAGACAGCCTCTCTTTAGTCCAAAATATCAGTCCCTAAATAGCCATCATCTTTATTATAAAACCAAGCACGTTTTTTAGGCATTTTAATATTGTTAACAACAGCTTCTTCAGTTAATAAAATATATTCTCCCGTGTCGTCTTTTTGGTTGCCATTTTCATCTTGTTTAAAAAACTGGTAGATTTCCATAGCATAGGTTTCAGGATCAAAATAGAAATACCAAATATCTGTTCCTACGTCTTTTTCATATTTTGCATTAAGCATTAAATAGTCTTTGCCTTTAAAAGTTGTGGTTTCAACAGTTTCAGAAATATGAGTTCCAGGATCTCTCAGTTTCATAGGTAAACCATACAAATACGTATAATAGTTTTTGTACATATTCGCACGATTACAACTTAAATTATAGGCTTTTGCAGTAGTTTCATCAATAGTTGTGTTTTCGTTTAAACCAATAGTACATACGTCTTTGTTTATGGTATACTTGGTAGTTATAGTATCTCTGTTAGCTGTAAGTGAAAAGTAATCTTCAAGAAGATTTATTGAAATAGTACTCAATCTATCGGAACCATTTGGAGTTTTCATACGTACTTTAAATGTGGCATTAAATGTACTCCAGTTGCCATTTGGGTCATGGTAATTAATGGCTCTATCTAATAAATTTTCTCCAGTTATAGGTGCTTCTTTACAAGAAGAAAACAATACTATTATTAAAATAAAACTTGTAAAAAAGGGTTTCATAAATGGTTAGTTTTAGTAACATGACTTTTATCATAACAAGGTAAACCTTTTTTAAGTTATATTTATTGATATTAATTTAGTTGACAAAAACTAACAAAAAAAAAATGCAATACGGTTTTATAGAAGTGCTTCAGCTAATAGGAGCCTTAGGTGTCTTTTTGTTTGGTATGAAAGTGATGAGTGATGCACTTTTAAAACTAGCTGGAGGAAAAATGAGGTCTATTTTAGCAAAAATGACTTCTAATAGATTTTTAGGCATTATTACAGGGTTTTTAATCACCTCAGTAATTCAATCGTCATCAGCCACTACCTTAATGGTGGTGAGTTTTTCAAACGCAGGTTTATTAACGCTAACCGAGGCTATAAGTGTTATTATGGGAGCCAACATTGGCACAACCATAACCGCGTGGTTAATCACACTTTTAGGCTTTAAAGTAAGCATGAGTGCTATTGCTTTGCCACTGGTAGGGTTTGGATTTGCATTTACATTTGCTAAAAAAGAAAAAACTCAAAATATAGGTAGTTTTATAATAGGTTTTGCGCTTATTTTTATTGGGCTTCAGTTTTTAAAAGAGGCAATGCCAGACATTAAAAACAACCCTGAAATACTTTCTTTCCTTTCGCGATATACAGATCTAGGTTACGTATCGATATTAATATTTTTACTTATAGGTACTGTATTAACAGTTGTAATCCAGTCTTCTAGCGCAACCATAGCATTGACTTTAATTATGACCGCCGAAGGGTGGATTCCATTTGAGATGGCAGCAGCTATGGTTTTAGGAGAAAACATTGGAACTACCATTACTGCAAATTTGGCTGCCATTGTTGCCAACTACCAAGCTAAGCGAACAGCAAGGGCACATTTAATTTTTAATATTATTGGCGTTATTTGGATGTTGGCACTGTTCTACCCTTTCTTGAAATTTGTAAGCTGGTTGTCTACTCAATTTGGATCGGAGTCACCATACATAAGCGCTGCTGCAATACCTGTTGCCCTTTCGTTATTCCATACGACCTTTAATATTATAAACACCTTTTTGTTAGTATGGTTTGTAAAACCAATTGCAAAAGTGGTTGAAAAAGTAGTGCCAAAAAGAGCAGATGACACAAAGACCATTGATGAGCCTAAGTTTTTAACTTTAGACGCATTAAAATATCCAGAAACAGCATTAGCTACATTAATAAAAGAATCGAAATACTTATTTAAAAATGCAGTTTTCGAGATTGTAGCTCATGCATTGAATATTCATAGAGAAGATATAAAATCTAACTTAAAACTTAAGAAGGTTATAAAAAAATCCAATATTCTTTTTGAAACAGATATTAGAGATTTCTATACAACAAGAATTAAGCACATTTATGGTGAGATAATTAAATTTGCTACTAAAGCACAGAGTATTTTACCATTATCTGAATTGCAAAATAGTGAAATAGCCGAAATAAAAATTGCCAACAGGCGCATGGTAGAAATCATTAAGGACGTTAATGAGCTAAGTCGTAATGTGACACTTTATTTAAATTCAGATAACACATATATCAAAAAAGAATACGATAAGCTTAGAAAGCGGATAGCAAAAGTGCTTCGTGTAACATATTTATTTAGAACCGAAAAGGACAACAAAAAATATTATAAAATACTCACAAAGTTAAAAGAAGAAGCTAAAGCAAACATCTATAAAGAAAATTTAGAAATAGACCGTTTAATTAGAGAGGATTTAATAACAGTCGATATGGCGTCATCATTAGTAAACGACAATGATAATGTAAACGATATGATAAAAAACTTAATTATTGTAGCTGAGTTATTGTATGGCAAAAAGGATACAATTTTAGAAAATGGCATAAAAAAAGCACCTGTTAAATAGGTGCTTTTTTAAAATTATTGACACTATCCTAAAAACTGTGTAAGTTAAAAATAACTTGGGTTAGATTTTATTATTTAAATTCTGACCCTTTTTTCATAGATTGTTAAGAACTGGTTGAGAACAATGCCCCAATTTCGTATTGGC
>CALZKX010000307.1 GCA_945788155.1 uncultured Flavobacteriaceae bacterium | reverse complement strand
TGGAGGTCACTAAAACTATAAATGGAAATTTGGCCCAAGAAGGCATAAGTGCCCCATCACCAAATAATATTTCGCCCAAGGAAGTAAATGCAATTAACATGGACACAATCCCTGAAACGAACATTGCCGAAATCTCACTCCATGCATTAATGCGCCACCAAAACCAACGTAGTATAAAAATAAGTCCTGTTCCTGCGCCAAACATTAAAATAATATCAAATAATTGAAGTGCGTTTTGTAACACTAGGGCAAATAATGCACTAAAAACCATGAGCAATACCGTTGACATCCTACCAACTGCCACTAACTGTTTTTCCGAAGCATTTTTATTTATTTGTTGCTTATAAAAGTCGTTAACTATATAGGAGCTTCCCCAATTTAAATGGGTTGAAATCGTGCTCATATAAGCCGCTACTAACGATGCTAAAACCAACCCTAATAAACCACTAGGTAGCTTAGTTAACATCGCAGAATAAGCCAAATCATGGCCTAGTTTGTCTTCAGCGACATTTGGAAATGCTTCTTGAATACTTACCAAATCAGGAAAGACAACCAAAGAAGCCAGAGCCACAATAATCCATGGCCAAGGGCGCAAGGCATAGTGCATTATATTAAAGAAAAACGTAGCGCCAATAGCATGATTTTCATCTTTGGCAGCCAGCATTCGTTGTGCAATATAACCTCCACCTCCAGGTTCGGCTCCAGGATACCAACTACTCCACCATTGTACAGCTAATGGAATAACAAGTAGCGTTATGAGTGCTTCTGTATTACTAAAATCTGGTAATATATTTAATTTATCTGCGACATTTTCATGCTGTAGTAGTGCTTCCAAACCACCAATTTCTGGCAATCCAACTAAATAATATGCTGCTCCAATAGCACCTGCCATTGCTGTAAAAAAGAGAATAAAATCTGTATAAACAACCCCTTTAAAACCTCCAAGCGCACTAAACGCAACAGTAATAACGCCTGCATACACAACTGTTTCCCACGGTTGTAACCCCAACATGATACTACCTATTTTAATTGCGGCAAGAGTTACTCCAGCCATTGCTAGAATGTTAAAAATAATTCCTAAATAAATGGCTCTAAAACTTCTTAAAAATATTGCAGGAGCACCTCCATAACGTAATTCATAAAACTCAATATCTGTATTTACTTTAGATTTTCGCCAAAGTTTTGCATATACAAAAACGGTCAATAATCCTGTAATTAAAAATGCCCACCAAACCCAATTACCTGAAACACCATTGGTTCTTACAATGTCTGTTACTAAGTTAGGCGTGTCTGTAGAAAAAGTTGTTGCCACCATAGACACTCCAAGTAACCACCAAGGCATACTTCTTCCTGATAAAAAATATTCAGCTGAACTTTTTCCTGATTGTTTTGATACATAAACTCCTATAAAAAGAGTAATTACGAAAAATAAAATAATAAGAGATATATCGAAGGTGGATAAATCTACCATGTGTTAATTGGATTAAAATTTTTAGCGTAAGTTATACTTTTTTAATCACATTGGTAACAATTCCCCAAATAACAAATTGGTTGTCTTGGGTTATCTTGATTGGCTTGTAATTATCGTTTTCAGGTTGCAACCAAACGCCATCTTCTTCAACTTTTAATCGTTTTACAGTAAACTCACCATCTAAGAAACAAACAGCAATTTTATTATGCTCTGGTTCTAAGCTTCTATCTATAACCAATAAATCATTATCATTTAATCCTGCGTTTATCATTGATTGTCCGCTTACACGTGCAAAAAAAGTGGCTTCTTTGTTTTTAATAAGTTCTTCGTCTAACGATAGGCGTTGTTCTTTAAAATCTTCGGCTGGTGATGGGAATCCTGCTGAAATTCCTGTGTCAATAAGTATGGTTCCTAAACTACTTGTTTCTTTGGGTGTGAAAAAAAATAATGGTTTTGTGTTTTTCTGCATTTTTTATTTAACTATAATAATGTCGTTAATACTTGTTGTGTATCTTGGTGATAATCGTTCTTGACGCATTTTCCAGGTGCGTTCCAAGTCTTGATTTCCAAGTTTTATTTTATAATCCTTGTACTTCTTATTAATACCATCAATGGCTGTCATTAAAGGTTTATGCTTAGGGTTTTCGTGTTCAAAGATATTTAGTTGGTGGTTAAATGTTGGCACCAAACCTGTAACAATAACTCCTGCACGTTTATACTTTATGTATTCTTTAAAAATTGATGAAACTGCTTCAACTGCATGCTTACATATAGTGAGAGATGAATCTGTTGGGAATAAAAATTTTACCACTTTGCTTGCGCGATGCTGCTCTAAATCTTTTTTATGTCTATCACTACTTAACATTACAATTATCATGTGGCAACTGGATTCTTGCTTACGAAGTTTTTCAGCACAACTGTTCGCAAAAGTTGATATGCGTTCTTTTATATTATCAATATCTGAAAAAGTGTATTCAAAACTTCGTGTTGTAGCAATAGCTCTTTTTGTTTTAATTTCATCCAATTTAAGTGTTGGAATGCCTTGTAAATCTTTTTTGAGTTTCCATTCGGTGATTGAAAAATTTTTTCTTACCCACTCATCTGATAGTTGCGTAAAATCAAACGCTGTTTTACAGTTTTTTATAGCCAGTCGTTTTTGCAATGCTCTCCCAATTCCCCAGACATCTTCTAATTTAATCCATTTCAGGGCTTTAATTTGTTTTTCTTCAGAATCTATAACATAAGCGCCTTTGGTTTCTTTAGGGAATTTTCTAGCAATCTTATTGGCAACTTTACTAAGTGCTTTGGTTGGTGCAATACCAACACAAACTGGAATGCCTGTCCATTTTAAAATGCGTTGTCTAATTTGGTTTCCATAATCCTCAAGATTATATCTTTCAAATCCTTTAAACCCTAAGAAAGCTTCATCGATACTATATACTTCAACATCAGGCGTAAATTGGTGCAAAATTGACATAACACGACTACTCATATCGCCATATAAAGGGTAATTTGATGATAGTATTTCTATGCCCTTAGCTTTACAAAAGGCTTCCCACTTAAAAATTGGTGCTCCAAAAGGAAGCTGCAAACCTTTGGCTTCATCGCTCATAGAAATGACACAGCCATCGTTATTTGATAGAATAGCGATAGGTTTTTCGCGTAATTTAGGATTAAATACACGCTCGCAAGAGGCATAAAAATTGTTACAATCAACTAAAGCATACATGACTATAAATATACAAGAAATACATTTTTGTTGTTAGATATTTAGGTTAATTAATACCCAATCTTGACCTTTAGAGTGGTACTCTATTAAGTGGGTAAACCCAATAGTGTAATGCGCCTGTAATGAGCGCGTGTTTTTAACATCGACCTTTGTTATGATCTTTTGAAATACAGATTTTAATTCTTGGCTCATGGTATTGTACAGAGCTCTAAACACACCTTGCTTTCTGTAATTTTTTGCAATACAAATTTGTCCCATAACAATATATGGTTTGTTAAAACCCAGTGTGTTTATTTTATCGAACATTGGCTTAAGGATATCTATGTTATTAGCAAAGCAAGGATGCATACATAAGGCATAACCAATAACTTTATTATTGTGCTTAGCAATAATATGAGGGCATTTATCATTCATCGCTTTTAAAACAGCAAATGAATGTTGTACAGTTACATACCCTTCCTTTTGCTTTTCAGAATTTGATAAGTTTTGCGGTAAATTATATTTTTGTATCGCTAATATTTGATGCAACTCTTCTTCTATAGATACTCGATGATATGTAACATTCAATTTCAAAAACTATGCTTTTTTACGTAACCAAGCTTCTCTTGCTGCTTTTTGTTGGTGGTTAGCATTTTTGTTAATACTTATAGAATATGAAGGGTCTTTCTTAAAGGTTAAGGTTGTTTCTCTTGTGTTTCCTAAACGTTTATATACAATCTTTACTGTATCGTTTGGCTTAAATTTTGTTATTACAGTATTAAAATCTAAATCATCGTTTAGTGTAACATCCCCAATTTGAATAATTGTATCGTCATTTTCTAACCCAGCTTCATAAGCCGAGGAGCCAATACTTGTATATCCAAAAATTTTGCCCTGTCTAACACTTGCGCCAAAGCTTGCTTGTGTATCATCTTGAGTCAATAATACGCCAACGATTTCAAACAAACGCTTCATTTCTGGCATACCGCTTTTATGTACATAATTATTGAAGAAGCTATCTCCAAAATTATCTCCTGCGTATTCGTTAAGTGCATTTTGTAAATCTGAAATGGTATATGGTTTTTCTTTTTTTCCAAATTTGGTCCAAACCAGTGTCATATACTCATCTAAATTCAAATTATTTTCACGAAGTGATAAATCTAAGGCCAAACCCAAAGCACTTCCATACGAATAATACGAAATATAGGCGTTTCCTCTATTTACAGGATCCACAGAACGAGCGGCATCAACAAAAGGTGCTTGGTAGCTCATTTCTATGGTATTAAAAAATTGTCTGGCTGGAGAGTTCCATACATAATTAAAGGTTCTTGAAAGCCCTCTTACATAGTCTTCTTGAGGCATTAATCCTGCACGACATAAAATTAAGTTGGTGTAATAGCTGGTAAAGCCTTCGGCAAACCAAAGCTCGCCACTCATATTGGCTTCCTCAAAATCAAATGGTTCTAAAGATTTCGGACGAATACGTTCTACATTCCATGCATGGAAAAATTCGTGCGATACTGTACCTATATTGCGTTCCATACCTCCATTAGCTAAACTTCTTGTAGAGCTAAGCACTGTTGAATTACGGTGTTCCATCCCATCACCTGATGCATTGGGAATATAACATGCCAAAAAATAATAATTATCGTAATCGAATTTTGGAAGCTCGCCAAATACAGCTTTTTGTTCTAACACTACTTTCTTTACTTTTTTAAAATACGCATCCAATTCGGCATCAGTTTCATTATGGTGCAATACAAAATTTATTGTTTGCCCTTCAACATCAAACGAACGAACACTATGGTTACTAATTTCGGTTGGGCTGTCCATGAAATATTGTAAATCTTTTGCGTAGTATGTGTTTTCCTCTTTGTGTTTTAGTTGTGTTGCTACTTTCCAATTTAAATCTTCGCGTACGTTAAAGGTTACTTCCACCTCGTCATTAGCCAAGCTTGGCGCATACATAAACGTTGCTGGAATATTTAAATGCGCATGAGTTTCGTCTATTTGCGCATAGGTTCCGTCTCCTCTATTAGCAAACAAAGTATATGATACTTTTATGGTGCCATCATGTCCATTTACTTTCCATGCGTAAGGATTTGGTCTGGTGGCTTCCAGTATATTTCCTTGTCCGTCGGTTACTTTAACGGTATATACGTTTTTGATAAATTCATGTAACGCATAACGCCCTGGAGAGGTTCGGCTCATTCTAAATTCTACTTCCCCATTTTTTAAGTTAGTGAAAGTAGCTTGCACATTTGCCTCATGGTGTACTGCATTTTTAAAAGAGATGTTATAAATCGTAGAAACACCATTTAATGTTTCTTCTGTTTGGGATTCTTTACAGGTAAATAAAACCAGAAGTGTAAGTAATAAGAAATATTTTTTCATGATTGGAAAGAGTGAATCGTGTTTTAAAGCAACTAAGGTAGTATTTTTGAGAATGGGAGAAACTCACAAGAAGTTAAAATAATTCTTACTCTTTAACATATTCCAAAATATCACTTGGTTGGCACTCTAGTGCTTTACAAATGGCTTCCAACGTTGAAAACCGTATGGCTCTTGCCTTGCCAGATTTTAGGATGGATAAATTAGCTGTGGTTATGCCAATGGTTTCAGCCAAGTCTTTACTTTTCATTTTTCGCTTAGCGAGCATAACGTCTAGATTTACTATAATTGGCATATGTTATATGGTTAGGTCGTTATCTTCTTTAGCACCTTTAGAAACCATTAGAACATCGCTTTGAATTAAGAAGAATAATCCAACAATTGTAATAAAAAGGGGTAATACAACATCTGTATTATAAAGTGACACATTTCCTGAATTAAATTTAACAATCCAAGATATTACAAAAACAGAAAAGCTAATTATTCCCGTATAAATAAAAAATCTTCCGCTTTTTTTGAGGTTATCTATAACTTCAATTGCAAAGTATTGGTTTGATAATAAATAACGCCCTACTTTTCTTAAGAAGAAAACCCCTATTATAAAAACAACAAAAGCTATTAAGCTAAGAACCAATAAACTCCAATATGTTACGGACCATTCACTAACGTCTAAATTTATTTGATTTATTTTGGTCACTCCAAATGGCATTATTAAAAATGCTCCCAATATTCCAAATCCTTGAAAAATAAAAAGAATATCAATAAGTGTTTTAAAAACTATGTTTCGTCTCATAATTATATTGTTAAATCGTTTTCTTCTTTAGTTTCCTTTGCATGTTTAAATATTTCCGCTAATAAATAAAAAGCTAATGCACATGGAATTAGCAAAGTGAATTCTGCCTTATATTCTGTGAAAAAGTTAAAGGAAGACTTCCCTATTAAAGCTAGTAAAAACCTTAGTACTAAAACATTAATGGTATAGGCAATAAAAATATTACCAATTTTTCTAAAATATTTTATGTTATTATCACTAAAATAATGCCCTTTATCAACTTCGCTTAAAATGGATAAAAAATAAGTAAATCCATAAATAAGATAAGCTCTCCAAAAAAAGAGTCCAGTACTAATCGCATAATAGCTCCATTTTATGGCGTTTTTTGAAGTAAACCAATTCTCGCTTTTATTTGCAGTTTTTGCCCAGTTTTGAAATTCCTTAAATTGTTGTAAATCGAACTCTCTTAAATCGTTAAGCAATATTGAAACTGCCGATAATAAAACTGCATAAGTAATTACTGTTAAAATAGTCGTGTTATTTTTCATAAGATTAAATTGTTAAATCGTTTTCAGATTGAAGTTCTAATCCGCGTTTAAATAATAATGAAAACACATAAACGATACCTGCAATTAAAACAAATTCACTAGAGATTAAGGTTGCTTTTATTCCTGTGGTTGATTCTAAAATTCCTATGTGAATATTATGTGCTACTACAATTGCCCACATTAACAAAAGGCTGTAACTAATAGTTTGCATAGCCCTTAGTGCAATTAAATTAAAAGGTCTGTTTATATTAAAATTGCTCAAGAGTTTTACCACAACAAATGCAATGTAGGCTTGCAGGCTAAATTGTATAATTCTATACGCTACAATAATAGAATAATGCATTAAACTATTTTGTTTATAGGCAATTAAGTTCATACCTTCATACAAATCTTTGGCAGCACCTTCATTCCCTAAACTCACAAAGTATGATATAATTAGTGCACCTGCCTTGATTAACAACCCTATTAGGGCAATCCAAGCGAACACATGCATTATTTTAAGTATTCTTTTTGTTTTCATAATTATCCTTACTTATTCATAAACCAATGTACATGACCGCAATTGTCGCATATATAATTTAATGCGCTCTTATTGGCCCAATCTAATTTAAAAAAGGTCATTTTAGAGGTATTCATTAGAGTTGTTCTTGACCAAAATTTATCATGTTTGCACACATTGCATTCTAATTTGTTCCCTTTTACTATTCTTTGTTTTACTTCTAGATTATTGGACATAACTTTGTTCTATCTTTGATTAATTGATATAGCAAATATAATAAAATTATTGTTAAACAATAATTTTTTATTCTTTTTTAATAATAACATACTTTTATTAACATTGAATAAAAACAAAATTTCACATTGCTCATTCCACAGATTTTCTATTTTTGCTCGCTTAAACCTAAGGTATGAGAGCAATTAATAATTATTTAGCAGTACTTCTTTTAATTTTAAGCAGTTATACATCGTTTGCACAAGAAACGCAAAACACAAAACAATTAGATTCTGTCGTAATTACTTCCAGTAGAATAGATTTACCCTTTAAAGAAAACTCCAGAACCATTACTGTAATATCTGCTTCAGAAATCTCACAAAGTCCTGCGACCAATGTTGCCGAATTGTTACAGCAAGTAGTAGGAATAGATATACGACGTCGTGGTGTAAATGGTATGCAGGCCGATTTATATATTCGTGGTGGAAGCTTTGACCAAACCTTAATCCTAATTGATGGCATAAAAGTAGAAGACGCTCAAACTGGCCATCATACCATGAACATGGCTTTGCCAATTGAGGTTATTGAACGTATCGAAATTATTAAAGGGCCTGCAGCTCGGGTGTTTGGACAAAACGCTTTTACTGGAGCCATAAATATTGTAACAAAAAGAAATACCGAAAACGTAAATGCTGCTGAATTTCAAGTTGGTTCTTTTGGTCAGCAACATGTTTCTGGAACTACTGGAATTGATTTTAACAGAACATCGGTCATTGCGCATGCTTCTATAAATACTTCGGATGGTTATAGATATAATACCGATTTTAAAAACCAAAACTATTTTTTAAAAAGTGCTTTTAACAAAAACCATACACCTATTAACCTAATTGGTTATTTTACCGAAC
Source organism: uncultured Flavobacteriaceae bacterium (assembly GCA_945788155.1). Lineage (GTDB taxonomy): Bacteria > Bacteroidota > Bacteroidia > Flavobacteriales > Flavobacteriaceae > Pontimicrobium. The sequence continues at coordinate 3,915 of CALZKX010000307.1, read as the reverse complement.
GTAAATTTGGTGCCAATGGGTTTTATGCTTCACCTTCGGCCATAAATCAATATGAAGAAACACAAAGTAGTTTGGTTGGTGTAACATCGGTTTATAAAAAAGGAAAGCTAACATTAAAACCTCGCATGTACTGGAAACGCAATCAAGATATGTACTTATTTGTTAGGGATATTCCTTCAATATACCGAAACCTGCACATTACCAATAAGGTTGGAGGTGAGATAAACGCTTCTTACAAATCTAATCTTGGAACAACTGGTTTTGGTGTGGACCTTGCCAAGGTATATTTGTCCAGCAACAACCTTGGTAATCGCAATCGTTTTATGGCAAACGTATTTATTGAGCATCGCTTTTCTTTTGCCAATGACAGGTTCGATATTACTCCAGGAGTTGCGGTTAACTATTTTTCTGACTTTAAGTTTCATGCATTCCCAGGCATGGATTTGGGATTCCAAGCAAATGATAACCTAAAAGTGTATGCAAACGTAGGTTACACTTATAGAATTCCGACCTATACCGATTTGTTTTATAGCGACCCAACAACTCTTGGAAATGAAAATTTAAATCCTGAAGAGGCTTTTTCAGGAGAACTGGGTTTCAAATTTACCAAAGCCCATTTCACTGGTTCTATGGCTGTGTTTAATAGGAAATCGACCAACTTGATTGATTATGTTAAGGAAAAATCTAACGATTTATGGCAAGCGACAAATATACAAGATTTAAATACCTTTGGTTTTGAAGCCAATGCGTCTTTTAACTTTATAATGAACGGGTTTAACCAAAATATTGTTTTTGGATATACCTATTTGGATGACAATTTAAAAACCTCGAAAGTTAATTTTTCCAGATATTCCATCAACTCATTACAACACCATGCCACAGCGACTTTTGGCACACAGTTCTTTAAAAATTTCACCCAAAATATCGCTTACAAATTTGCAAAGCGAACTATTGGAACGAACAACGACTATCACGTAGTTGACGTAAAAGCAACATTGGATTTGCGCTCTTTTGAAATTTCGGTAATAGGTAATAATGTTTTTAACGCAAATTATACCGAAACCAATTTGGTACCAATGCCAAAAGGGAATGTCCTATTGAATGTAAAATATAAGTTTTAAATTACTATTAGATAATAACAACTATTTTGAATAATCATGAACATAATTAATGATAGGCGGCTTTGGTTTTATCCTATTGTTTTTGGGCTTTTAGGTGCTTTTTTGGGCTTAATAATACGCTTCTTTTTTACACAAACCACCCTTGGTTTCCCTATAAAAAATCTTATTCATTCGCATTCTCATGTTATGTTATTAGGGTTTTTGTTTAATGCCTTAATGGTACTTATTTGGAAATTCTTTACAAAAGGCATCGATGTAATATCTTATAGGTATTATCTAGCATTACAAATATGCATTGGCGGGATGTTTGTAGCTTTTATTACCCAAGGTTATGCCTTGTTTTCAATACTCTTTTCTACATTACATCTATGGATTAGCTATGTTTTTTTAATTAGGCTCTGGAAAAATATTGAAGGCTCCAAACAGCTAATTTCTTTGGTTAAATTAGGTATTGTTTTTCATTTCATTTCATCAATAGGCCCTTATTGTTTAGGCCCTTTAATGGTTTTTAATTTGCAAGAATCACCTTGGTATCAACAAGCTGTTTTTTTTTATTTACACTTTCAGTTTTTTGGAGCGTTTTTAGTTTGGTTGTTGGCAGTGTTTTTAAAAAATACTTCTATACAAATTACTAAAAAACACGTTTGGGTTATTGGATTAAGCATCGTTGGCCTTTATACACACTCCCTGGATTATCATTTCAATCATTGGTTAATACAGTCTATTGGAGGTGTGAGTTCTGCATTACTTTTGTTTGTTTTTATAAGTTTTGCACAATCTATTAAACGTTTTAAAAAAGGCTATCACTACATTTATGGGGTTTTATTAGCATTAGGCATTTGTAGTGTTTTAGGCAGCTTTCCTCAAGTTGCGCATCTTGTGGAAACCAATCATTATTTGCTCATGGCATGGTTTCATTTTTTGTTTTTAGCATTATTCATACCTTTTATTTGGATTGAATTACCAATTTCTATCAGCAATAGCACTTGGACAGTGTATGGTTTGTTCGTTGTGCTTTCAGAAACACTGCTGGTTTCCCCAAATGCAGTATATAGCTTATTAAAAACACCAATTACATGGTTGTTGTTTATTGCTTATTTTGGTGTTTTTGGCAGTATAAGTATTGTTCATTTAAAATATGTATGTAAAATGTTTAAGAAATAACGCTCGTCATTCAATATAAAATGATATAGTTTAAATGGTTTTTATAATTTTGCCATAATAAATTCCGTTGTACATTTTTGAAATGAATAGGGATTAATTTTTCTTAAAAGTGATTGGCACATGAAACTAAATCTTCAGGAAGTTCCTCGCGTAAAAACTATTTCAAAAGAAGTGTTTATTAAGCACTATTTTAAACCCCAGAGACCTGTGGTAATTGAACGCTGTATTGAAGATTGGCCAGCTTTTTCTAAATGGAACTTAGAGTATATAAAAGCTGTTGCTGGAAACAAAATAGTGCCTTTGTACGATGATAGACCTGTAAATTACAAAGATGGCTTTAACCAACCACATGCAAGCATGAAAATGAGTGATTATGTAGATTTGTTAAAAAAAGAACCAACGAAGTTTAGAATTTTCCTCTGGAACATCCTAAAAGAAGTCCCACAGCTTCAAGACGATTTTAAATATCCAGATTTTGGTTTGCGCCTAATGAAAAACTTACCAATGTTGTTTTTTGGAGGAAGGGATTCTTACACTTTTATGCATTACGATATAGATTTGGCTAATATTTTTCATTTTCATTTTGAAGGTGAAAAGCAATGTATTTTATTTGACCAAAAACAAAATAACCATCTATACAAAGTGCCTCATTCACTTATTACAAGAGAAGATATTGACTTTGCCAATCCAGATTTTAAGAAATGGCCAGCACTAAAAAACGCCAAAGGCTATGTAGCCAATTTAAAGCATGGCGAAGTTTTATATATGCCTGAAGGTTGGTGGCATTATATGCGCTACATTACTCCTGGGTTTTCCATGAGTTTACGTGCCTTGGCCAGAAAACCAAAAAACCTCACTCAGGCTGTTTACAACGTGTTTTTTATGCGTTATTTTGATAATGTAATGAGAAGTGTGAAGGGACAAAATTGGATTGATTGGAAAAACGAGCAAGCCATTGTTAGAACTCACAAAAAAAATAACATTACTTAATAAGTTCGTTTACTTTATCGTAAACCAAAAAAGATTCCCACCCTCTATACAACAAATAATCTGCTAGCTTTTTTCTTTTCTTGTAGGTGTCTTTTTCTTTAATAGCATTAAATCGCTTTTCAGCTAGATCATTAAAAATTTGAATATATTCCTTATCATCAATTTCTGTAAGTGCTTGATTAATATTTGTTTTAGAAATGTTTTTTTTCTTTAATTCTAAAGTTAACCGACGTTTTCCCCATTTTTTAATTTTTAATTTACCCCTTACAAATGCTTTGGTAAAACGTTCTTCGTTTAGAAAATTATGCTCTAAAAGATGTACTATTATTAGGTCTATGGCTTCAGGTATCATGTACATATCTTTTAGTTTTTGGGAAACTTCTTTATGACAGCGTTCCTGATAAGCGCAGTAATATTCAAGTTTTTTTTTAGCCTCATCTACTGTGTAAGTGCGTTTTTTAATCATTACTCAAAAATAGTAATTGAAAACAAATTAGATGTGAAACCATAGCATGTCTTGTCCTGAAATATGGCTACAGGTTAAAATTGATTTTTACGCTGATAATTTATATACCATATTAGGTGTTTTATAGTCTAAAGATAAATGTAATCTTATTTCGTTGTATAAATTAATTGCATT
>CALZKX010000306.1 GCA_945788155.1 uncultured Flavobacteriaceae bacterium | reverse complement strand
AGTGCCATAGCTCATTATCCAGTGGTTCAGAGAACATGCCTAAACTGGCTGCAACCAATGGCACATTATCGATAACCGCAGAACCTACACCCAAAGCTAAAATCACTAAATCTGAGACGCCCTCGCCTTGTAATTCGGTGCCTAGCATAGGTGTTGTCTCCTTTAAAGTTATTGCGAAATCGAATAAAATTCCAAGAGACTCCAACGCTGCTACTGCCATTAAAATACCTAAGAAAAATAAAATACTTGGTAATTCTATTTTTGATAAAGAATGGTGTACAGGACTGTGGTGTGCATGGTCTGCACTTTCTTTATTGTCTATAACAGTTAAACTAAATTTAGAATTACTATATACTTCGGCAAAAATGGCCACAACACCTAAAGCTAACATCATACCAACATAAGGTGGTAAATGTGTGACTACCTTAAATATTGGCACAGAAACAATAGCGGCTAAACCTAAAAACAACATGGTTGGACCAAACTTACTTTTGGGAGCATCGTTATCGTTTTCTTCAATTTCGAGGTGTCCCTTAAAAGCAGGTAAAAACGATGCAATTAATGTTGGTACTGCCATACAAACAAACGACGGTAATAATAGGTAACCTATTAAGTGTCCAGTACTAACCTTGTTACCAATCCATAACATGGTGGTTGTAACATCTCCAATTGGCGACCATGCTCCGCCTGCATTTGCTGCAATAATTATTAAACCTGCATACCATATACGAACACTTCTGTCCTTTACTATTTTTTGTAGAATTGAAATAAGAACAATTGTAGCTGTAAGGTTATCGATGATTGCAGATAGAATAAAAGCTAAAATGGCAAATATCCAAAGGATTTTTGTTTTCTTTTTTGTTTTAATGAAACTTTTAATGGTTGAAAAACCATCAAAGTAATCGATTATTTCAACAATCGTCATTGCGCCTAATAAGAACACTAAAATTTCGGCCGTTTTACCTAAATGATGCAATAAAGTATTTTCCATCAATAGTGTTTTTGAGTTAACCTCTCCACCATGTTCAGGGATTATTGTTTCGAGTGGTAAATCCTTAAACCCATTTACTAAGCCATGGTTTTCAGAATCGAACCATTGGGTAAAGCTATCAAGCCCCAAAGAAATTAAAGCCCAACTGACAGCCATCATGACCAAAGCTGGAATGAGCTTGTCAATTTTTATATTATGTTCTAAAGTTATGGCTAAATAGCCCACTACAAATACAATGATAATTACTGCTTCCATGTGTTGTTGATTTTTAATTATATAAGTTCACTTAATGCTAAAGTGAAGGCGGTTTTGCTTAATTCGGTTTTATGATGGTTGTGGTCATATATGTTTTGAATTGCAGACTTAATTATATTTGACGTATCATCAAAAATTGCGTCATCTGTCATCTCTACTCGTCGCTCCATGAAGTAGGCAAATACACGAGCCATTCCACAATTTGAAATAAAATCTGGAATAAGGCTCACCTTACTATCTGTAAATTCCATAATAGATCCAAAGAAAATTTCTTTATCGGCAAATGGCACGTTGGCTCCACAAGAAATAACTTCTAAACCACTTTCTATCATAGTGTCAATTTGTTCTTTTGTTATTAATCTAGATGCGGCACAAGGTGCAAATATTTCGGTTTCCAGTGACCAAATTTTTTCATTGGTTTCTTTAAATGGAATTAAATTTTCACTTTCAAGGGTATTTCCTGTTTTTTCAAGAAAGAGACCAGTAATTTCTTCAAAAGTAAATCCATCTTCATTTATAAGTCCTCCAACGGCATCTATAATCCCAACTACTTTGGCTCCCATTTGTGCTAAATAAAAAGCGGCAGCGGCTCCAACATTACCAAAACCTTGTACAACTGCTCGTTTTCCAACTATGGAGCCTCCATAAATATCATAATAGTGTTTAACTGCTATAGCAACACCAAATCCTGTAATCATATCTGCAATTGTGAATTTTCTTGACACATCAGGAGAGTAGTCTTGATTTTCAATCACTTTTATAACGCCATGCCGTAATTGACCAATGCGGTTAATTTTGTCGGCTTCGGTTGGTTTAAAATGACCATTAAAAACACCTTCTTGAGGATGCCATACTCCAGATTCTTCAGTAATTGGAATCACTTCATGAATTTCATCAACATTTAAGTCACCTCCTGTTCCGTAATAGCTTTTCAATAAAGGTGAAACAGCTTTGTACCAACGCTCCAAAACGCCTTTTTTACGAGGATCTTTGGGGTCGAAATTAATGCCAGATTTTGCGCCTCCAATAGCTGGTCCAGAAACAGTAAACTTAATTTCCATGGTTTTTGCCAAAGATAATACTTCATTCATATCTAGTCCTTTTCGCATTCTAGTGCCTCCTCCTGCTGCACCACCTCGTAATGAGTTTATAACTGTCCAGCCCTCAGCTTCGGTTTCTGGATCTTTCCAATTAAATACTATTTCTGGAGTTTTATTTTCGTACTTCTGAAGTAATTCTTTCATTAATATTAGTTAGGGAGATGTTTATAAACAAATATAAAAAACTAAATATGTTTTACTTTAAAATAATAATAAATTTAAGGATTATAGGTTTTTCCAGAACTATGGTCTCTCTTTGCGCCTGTGACACTACTTAAACAGTTGTTCTCTCCTCGTAATTTAAGAACTCCAAGCAATCCAAAAATTAAAGCTTCTTTGTATTCGATCAACTTTTTTGAAGGAACTATAATTGAGTTGTATGTTAGTTGCTTAATTCTATCCATCAAAAATAAGTTATAAACTCCACCTCCAGTTATAAGAGCTGATGCATTTTTGGTTTTGTTTATTTCTAAAGCTATTTGAAAAGCCGAATGCTCTACAAAAGTCCTTAAAACATCTTTAATACTTAATTGATAAAAACCAATTAAAGGGAAAATAGTTTTATTAACCCATTCTAAGCCCAGAGATTTTGGAGGGCTTGATTTGTAAAACTCCAATTGATTTAATGCTTTTAACAATTGGCTATTAATGTTTCCTGTAGCTGCTATTTTTCCATTTTCATCAAAATTATGTCCAAACTTTATTGCATAATGGTTCAATACAATATTTAGTGGACAAATATCATAAGCTATTCTAGCAGAATTGACTTTAGTTGACACATTTGCAAAGCCTCCAAGGTTCAAACAATAGTCATACTTATAAAAAAGCAAATCATCTCCAATAGGCACTAAAGGCGCTCCTTGCCCTCCAAGTTCAACGTCCTGAACTCGAAAATCACAAATAACTTTTTTTTCAATTAACTTACTCAGTTCGCTTAGGTTTCCTATTTGATAGGTCAGTTTTTTACTAGGTTGGTGTAATGCTGTATGACCATGAGAACAAACAGCGTCCAACTCGACAATCTTATTTTTTTTTATAAAATCGTTGATTGTTGAAGCTAAATAAATAGTGTAGTCTTTATCAATTTTCTCTAATTCATCGAATGAGTTTAAAACAAGGTTTTTTAGAATTTCATCCCATTTGTTTGGGTAACCAATCGTTTCTGCCTTAATTATTTTAAAAGACCAAGAATTATCAAAACTAAATTCAATATACGCTAAATCTAAACCATCTAGAGATGTTCCAGACATCACACCAATAACCTTGTATTTAGATTTTATCATATACTGTAAAAATATGTATTCAAATTGAAAAAAATGCAATAAAACTTTATCTTTGCATACATTTCTTATCAATTAAGCAATAACTTATAATAATGAATTTTAGCCTTACCGAAGAACATATAATGGTTCGTGATGCAGCAAGAGATTTTGCTCAAACAGAATTACTCCCAGGCGTTATAGAGCGCGATGAAAAACAAAAATTCCCAGATGAATTAGTAAAAAAAATGGGCGAACTTGGTTTCTTAGGAATTATGGTTGACCCAAAATATGGAGGAAGTGGTATGGATGCTATTTCCTATGTATTGATTATGGAAGAATTATCAAAAATAGATGCATCAGCATCGGTAATTGTTTCGGTAAATAATTCTCTTGTATGCTATGGGTTGGAAGCTTTTGGAAGTGAAGAACAAAAACAAAAATACTTAACAAAATTGGCAACTGGTGAATTTGTTGGAGCGTTTTGCTTAAGTGAACCAGAAGCTGGAAGTGATGCGACTTCACAAAAAACGACTGCTATTGACAATGGTGATTATTATGTGTTAAATGGTACCAAAAACTGGATTACAAATGGTGGAAGAAGTGATGTTTATTTAGTAATAGCTCAAACAGATAAAGATAAAGGTCATAAAGGCATTAATGCGTTTATTGTTGAAAAAGGCATGGAAGGATTTGATATTGGGCCAAAAGAAGATAAACTAGGAATTAGAGGAAGCGACACACATACACTTCAGTTTAACGATGTAAAAGTGCCTAAAGAAAATAGGATTGGTGACGATGGTTTTGGTTTTAAATTCGCCATGAAAACATTATCGGGTGGACGAATTGGTATTGCCGCTCAAGCTTTAGGGATTGCTTCGGGAGCTTATGAGTTGGCGTTAAAATATTCTAAAGAACGTAAAGCTTTTGGTACAGAAATTTGCAACCATCAAGCTATCGCTTTTAAGCTTGCAGATATGCATACTGAAATTGAAGCTGCAAGAATGCTTGTAATGAAAGCTGCATGGGATAAAGACCAGGGAAATAATTATGATATGTCAAGTGCTATGGCTAAATTGTATGCTTCACAAGTGGCAATGACACATACTGTTGAGGCTGTACAAATACATGGCGGAAATGGTTTCGTTAAAGAATACCATGTGGAACGCATGATGCGAGACGCTAAGATTACTCAAATTTATGAAGGCACTTCTGAGATTCAGAAAATTGTGATTTCGAGAGGAGTTATTAAAGGATAAACTTAGAAATAAACAGATAATTAAAGACTTTATTAGCTTCGCTTTTAAAGTCTTTTTTAGTTCTTTAAATCTTCTAAAACCAAGCGAATTTCACCATAAGAATATTTATCATCCAGTTGATTTTTTAAATCGGATAGACTTTCAAATTGTTTTTCAGGGATGATTTTTTTGAGTTCATTATAGCTTTCCTCAGAAATCAAATCGGTAACTTTTACTTCACCTGAAGGGATAAAACTCGCCAAATGACCAGCAATGGTGTTGGTTGTTAGGTCGCGTTCTTTTGCAATTTCAAGAACGGATTTCCCTGATTTGAATAGTTCTAACGAAGTTTTCTTTGTATATCCTTTTTGTTTTTTAGATTTTAAATCTTCAAATATTGGTGCGCTATTAGTGGCTTCAATATCATTCTCATCACAGTAATCTACTATAATTTTTAATATTTCAGATCCATATTTTTTAATTCTGGTTTTGCCCATTCCGTGAATAGCCTTCAATTCCTGTTTTGTAGTGGGCAACATTTCACACATGGCATAGAGCGATTTTTGGGTGAATATTTGATAATGCACTAAATCTTCACGGTTGGCAATTTGGTTTCTTAATTCCCTTAGCAGTTCAAAGAGTTCAACATTTGTAGTACCTTCAATAATTGTTTTGCGTTGTTTTGTTGGTTTCTCCTTTGCTAAGAAAACGGCGTTTGCCCTCAGAGCCAAAAACTGGTCTGTACTGAACCCTTTTTTTAAACCTTCAAAATAGGACAGCTTCGTTTCCAATAATTCTTCCAACGTGTCCAATTGTTTTTCAATGTCTTTTTGAATTGCTTTATTATCGGTTAAAAAACTAAGATTTTTTAATGGCTCTTCTATGGTTGCCTTTGTCTGTTCGTTAAAATAGGTAACGGCTTTTGTAAAGCGGTCTTGTAGTGGTTTGCTGGTTTCTGGAGTTTCCATATTGCCAACCAATGCTTGTAGTTGAGATTTAAAACTAGTACTGATTTTAAGTAGATTGGTCGTGCTTTCCTTGATTGAATTTAATGACTGCTCTATGGAGCCCTCTATACTTCCCCTGTTTTTGTAGTAGATGTCTAAAATTCGCCCTGAAGGATACAGAAATTTGT
>CALZKX010000305.1 GCA_945788155.1 uncultured Flavobacteriaceae bacterium | reverse complement strand
CTAACCGTAGTTTAACAACTGATACAGACCTTGGAGTTTTTGAAATGGAAATAGATGCTCAAGCCCTTGGTGAAATAGAAGTTATTGCAGAAAGAACCACCGTTGAGATTAAATTGGACAAAAAGATTTACAATGTTGGTAAAGACCTTACTGTAAGTGGAGGGACTGTAAGTGATGTTCTAGATAATGTACCATCGGTTTCGGTTGATGTAGAAGGTAATGTAGCCTTGCGTGGCAATGATAATGTACGCATCCTTATTAATGGCAAACCATCAGGTTTAGTTGGTCTAAACTCTACTGATGCATTAAGGCAACTCCCAGCTGAAGCCATTGAAAAAGTTGAAGTAATCACTTCTCCCTCGGCACGTTATGATGCCCAAGGTACTGCTGGTATTTTAAATATAATTTTACGGCGTAGTAAATTGCAAGGCTTAAATGGTGCTATTACAACAAATGCAGGATACCCTAATAATGCAGGTGTTTCTGGAAATATAAACTACAGGACAGGTGATTTTAATTTCTTTAATACTTCTGGATATACCTATAGAGAGTCTCCTGGGAATTCACTTACCGAGACCAACTATATCAATGGTTCTTCTTTAAAAGAAGAACGTGAGTTTAACAGGCAACGACTAGCCCTTAACATTTATTCTGGTGTAGAATGGTATATAACAGATGATGCATCCGTGACAGGTTCTATTATTTATAGAGATAACCGTAGCGATAATGAAACAACTAATAATATCAATGGATTTAGAGATGATGGTACTCCTATTTCTTCATTCCGTTTTGATCCAGAAAACGACGATAGCAAAACAGTAGAATATGCCTTGAATTATGACAAACAGTTCAATGGTGAAAGTGACCACAGACTTACTTTTGATTTTAAATATGAAAGCAGTAACGACAATGAGTACTCTCTTATAACCGAAAATGGTGACGAGATTGAGACTGTAAGAACAATTAATGACCAAAACAGGATTCTACTACAAAGTGATTATGTGCTTCCATTTGGCGAGGACAGTCAATTTGAATTGGGTTATCGTGGTACATTTAATAATTTGGATACCGATTATGCCCTAGCATTCAATGAAAATGGGGATTTTATAATAGACACCAATGTGAGCAATAATTTATTATATAGAGAATATGTTAATGCTGTTTACACACAATATGGAAGTAAAATAAAAAATAAATTTTCGTATTTATTAGGACTACGTGTTGAATCTACTCGAATTATCATAGACCAAGCCACTAGTGGCGATTTTGAAAGAAAAAATTATACAGGCTTATTCCCTACTGTTAATTTAGGCTATGAAATTACAGAAGACCAAAGTATAACCCTTGGATATAACAGACGAATAAGAAGACCTCGTTCAAGGTTTATCAATCCATTTCCATCAAGAAGTAGTGCTACAAATTTGTTTCAAGGAAATGCTGATATCGACCCAAGTTATTCAAACACCTTGGATTTAGGATACTTAAATAAAATTGGTAAATTAATGCTTAACTCTTCTATTTATTATTCAAATTCTACAAGTGTATTTACATTTATTAGTGAAGATACTGGAGATACAGCAATTGTTGGCGGCAATGAAATTCCGGTAATTAGAAGAACACCTATTAACTTAGCTACCAATAATCGTTATGGATTTGAATTTACCCTAACCTATAGACCAACAAAAAAATGGAATTTTAACGGTAATTTCAATTTGTTTCAATCTATTACAAGAGGTGACTACAAAGGTGAGAGCTTCGATGCCGATAATTTAAGCTGGTTTATACGCCTTAACAATAAGGTAACTTTGCCCTCAAATATAGATTGGCAAACCATAGTATTTTATAGTGGTCCAAGTGAAGATGCTCAAAATGTAAGAAAAGGCATGTTTTCTACAACGCTTGCCTTTAGTAAAGATTTATTTAAAGAAAGAGCTTCTATCTCATTTAACATAAGTGACGTGTTCAATTCCAGAAAACGAATAATGACCTCTACAACTTCCACATTTTTTAGCGAGAGTGAATTTCAATGGCGTGAGCGCAGTTTCAATTTATCGTTTACTTACAGGTTCAACATGAAAAAACAACGAGAAAGATCTGGTCGACAAGATATGGGAGACGAAGATATGATGTTTTAAGAAAACATAAAATTTCAAACTCATAAAAACAAAAAGGAAGCCAATTGGCTTCCTTTTTTTATATAATAAAATACAAAATTATTGTGTTAACGCTTCACGTTTTGCTCTTTTCTCTGCACGTTTTTCTTTAAATCTTTCCATCATTGCACCCATCATCCAATAAGGCATTACAAATACCATTAAAAAAATCATTAACCAAAACCCTATAGTTAAAATGGTTAAAAAAGCTAAAAATCCTAAATATTGGTCAAATTCAAACATAATTGTGGTCTATTGTTTTAAACTGTGTACAAAGATAAGTTAAGAAATATTGTTATACAATAGGAAATTTCAAATTTATTAACAGGATATAAACGGTTAGAATTTAGAATTACACATATTGGCAATGTATATAAATGTAAAAGTTATTGCTTATCAATTAGTTATAGTCAAGTCTTTGTTCTTAGTTCTAAAAGCGATGTGGTCTTGATTTTTTAATTGGACATTAATGATTTTTTTTACACCATTATTACTCCAACCCAAGACTCTTAATATAAGCTTTATTATTAGAAGGTCT
>CALZKX010000304.1 GCA_945788155.1 uncultured Flavobacteriaceae bacterium | reverse complement strand
GCCAATACGAAATTGGGGCATTGTTCTCAACCAGTTCTTAACAATCTATGAAAAAAGGGTCAGAATTTAAATAATAAAATCTAACCCAAGTTATTTTTAACTTACACAGTTTTTAGGATAGTGTCTTTTTTGTTGAGGTAAATTGTATTACTTTCATAAACACTAAAACCACTCCTGTTAATCATATTTTAATGCACTTTTTAACACAAAACGATAGTTTTTCAGATGTTTCCAAAGCAAACAAAGATGGTTTACTGGCAATAGGAGGTGACATAACAACCAATCGCTTATTAGAGGCTTACAAAAAAGGTATTTTCCCATGGTATGAAGAAGGAGACCCTATTTTATGGTGGTCGCCTGACCCTAGATTTGTACTTTTTCCTAGTAAATTAAAAGTCTCTAAAAGTATGAAGCAAATATTAAGAAACTGTAACTATACAGTAACGGTAAACAAAGATTTTAGAAGTGTTATTAAAAAATGTGCAATAATTAAAAGAGAAGGGCAATCCAGTACTTGGATTACTGATGAAATGATTAAAGCCTATTGTAATTTACACGATTTAGGATATGCAAAATCTGTTGAGGTTTGGAAAGATGAAGCTCTAGTTGCTGGACTTTATGGTATTGATTTAAACGGAAAAATATTTAGTGGAGAAAGTATGTTTACCAAAGAAAACAATGCAAGTAAAGTGGGTTTTATCACTTTTATAAAAAACACAAACTATACTATTATAGATTGTCAAGTTTACACAAAGCATTTAGAAAGTTTAGGAGCTGAATACATTTCTAGAAATAAGTTTATAAAACTATTAAAATAACGTGAGTTCGATATAACTAAAAGTATATAGCAAAAATATAATTACTTGATTGTTAGAGTAATATGTGTTTATTTATTGTAAACACCCTCCTTGCTCCTCCCTCAAGGGAGGAATTACCCAAGATGACATTGTCCCCTTGAGGATTATCGAGATAAAAGCGACAGCTTTTGTTGAAGATACCGAGCGAAGATCATTAGGGGTGTTTTTATTTCAATCAGCTTATAGTCAATGACTTTTATATCGAACTCACGTTAAAATAACAAAAGTCATAGATTGAAAATTAAAAATTGTTGATATTAGCAAAATAGAATGAATAATATGCTTACAAGAGAAGATTTTAATCAGTATGAAGACAAAGAATTTTTTTTAGAAATTCTTAAAAATAAGATAGATAAAAAAGTTCTAGATGAAATTGTCGAAAAGGTTAAATATGAAAAAGAACTTTTACAACTCCAAGCCGAATTAGTAAACTTACAACAATGGGTCGCAAAACATAAAAAACGTGTTTGTGTGATTTTCGAAGGGCGTGATGCGGCAGGAAAAGGTGGCGCAATACGCAGGTTTGCAGAGCATTTAAACCCACGTTCAATGCGTATAGTTGCACTAACCAAACCTACAGATGTAGAAAAAGGACAATGGTATTTTAGACGCTATATTAAGGCTTTGCCAAACCCTGGAGAGATTGTGTTATTTGACCGTAGTTGGTATAATCGTGCCGTTGTAGAACCCGTAATGGGATTTTGTAACGACGAAGAGTATAATAAGTTTATGGTTCAAGTTCCAGAATTTGAGCACATGTTATATGAAGATGGTGTTGAAATCGTTAAATTTTGGTTTTCAATTTCAAAAGATGAACAAGTTAAACGTTTTGATGCAAGGCTTCAAAACCCATTAAAGCGTTGGAAATTTAGTGAAGTTGATAAAGAAGGCCAGCGATTGTGGGATAAATACACATTTTATAAAGAACAAATGTTCAGTAAAACACATACAACGTTTAGCCCTTGGATTATTATAAAAACAAATGAAAAACGCAAAGCACGTTTGGAAAGTATTCGATATGTATTATCACGATTTGATTATGATGGTAAAGGCAAATCAAATACAACCATATTACCCGATCCAAATATTGTGCAACGCTACCATAGAATGGTAAAACAAATAGATAATTAATGAGAGGTTTATCAGATAAAAGTTTAAAGAGATTAAATTCTAAAAAAGGAATAAAATTATTTTTAACTGAAGAAAACATGACGCCTGCAAAAGCGGTAAGGATTGTTAATCACGAGGTACGACTTAAAAGATTACAAGAAGAATTAATCCAACTACAGCATTGGGTAAAACGAAATAACGAAAAAATAGTTGTCTTGTTTGAAGGGCGAGATGCTGCAGGGAAAGGTGGCGCAATTAGAAGGTTAACACAGCACCTTAATCCTCGCGAATTTAGAGTTGTAGCATTGCCAAAACCAACTGAAGAAGAAAAAGGGGAATGGTATTTTCAACGTTATATAAACCAGTTGCCAAGAGAAGGGAAAATAGTGTTTTTTGATAGAAGTTGGTATAATCGTGCAGTTGTAGAACCAGTAAACGGATTCTGTACTCAAAAAGAATATAATATTTTTATGAACCAGGTTAATGATTTTGAAAGAATGATAATAGAGTCTGGAATTAGATTGATTAAATTTTATTTTTCAATATCTAAAAACGAGCAGGCTAAACGATTTAGAGAGATAAAGGCTAGCCCAATAAAAAAGTGGAAATTTAGTGCAGTAGACCAAAAAGCACAAAGGCTTTGGAATAAATATACTGGCTATAAAACGGATATGTTTGATAAAACAAATACCGAACTAGCACCTTGGATTATTATTAAGGCAAATAGAAAAAGTAAAGCCAGGTTAGAGACAATAAAACATTTATTAAATATTATTCCCTATAATCATCAGGAAATAGATGGCTACTATCATTAAACTTGTTTATATCTAAAACAAGAGACTTCATGGTCGTTAACCATTCCTGTAGCTTGCATGTGCGCATACACTACTGTGGTTCCTACAAATTTAAAACCACGTTTTTTTAAATCGTTACTAATAACAGAGCTCAATTTGGTATTTGCAGGCGCATCTTTGTAGTTAACTATGGCATTTTTTATGGGTTTTCCATCTGTAAATTGCCATATATAATCACTGAAACTGCCAAATTCATCCTGGGTTTTTATAAAAGCTTGTGCGTTGGTAATAGTCGCTTTTATTTTTAGCTTATTTCTAATAATTCCAGCATCTTGTAACAAAGTGTCAATTTTTTTCTGATTGTAGCTGGCTATTTTTTTATAGTCAAAATTATTAAAAGCATTTCTAAAGTTTTCCCGTTTGCGTAAAATTGTAATCCAACTTAACCCAGCTTGAAACGTTTCAAGAATTAAAAATTCAAACAATGTGTCATCATCATATACAGGAACTCCCCATTCCTCATCGTGATATGCTTCGTATAAAGCATCTCCAACACACCAGCCACATCTATGCTTTTCCATATTTGTAAGGGTATTAAATTAATACTACTAATGTAATGATTGTTACTAAAAAGATAGCAGTATAGTTTTAAATTTGCAAAGAATTACTAAAATAAGAATAATGAATAACCATATAATTGATGAAAGCTTAATTAAAGGAATATCATATACCGAATACAGGAACCTTGTAGGTAGATTAGTATGTGAAAACGCTACAACTGGAGCAACAAAAACGGACACGCTCATTGCGTACACAAAGTTAACCGATAAACGTATGAAGCGATGGGATAAAACGCTGAAAATTCCATTAACTTTTGAAGAAAAAATCAAATCTGTTGATACTAAAGTTACTTGGTTGGTCATTACCGAAAGTTGGTGTGGCGATGCGGCACATGTATTACCTGTAATGAACAAAATATCTGAATTGAATGAAAACATCAATTTTAATGTGGTTTTGAGAGATGAAAATGAGGCTTTAATGAACCAATTTTTAACTAATGGCAACAAGTCTATCCCTAAATTAATAATGATTGATAATAGGACAAATAATGTCGTTTCAACCTATGGACCAAGACCAAATGTTGTGACAAAATTGGTAAACGATTTTAAAAACGAACATGGATCGTTAACATCTGAGTTTAAAGAAGGTTTACAAGTTTGGTATAATAAAGATAAAGGACAAAGTACTTTAGAAGATATCACACAATTATTATGTGAGTTACAACCTAGTTCTTGCCTCTAAACAAAAAAGTAATCGTTCCTAATTGAGAGGCTTTTTTAGGGTTTTTTTTAAATTTTGATTCTTTGGCATATTCCAAAGCATGGTCAATTAAGCAACCATTTTCAGAGGAAGATGAAGCGTTAATGTAGGCATCAACAACATTGCCTTCATGGTCAACTGTAATATTTACTACTATTCTCCCGCCTTGCTCGCATAAATAAATAGGTGTTGGTAAAAAGGTGTGCATTCTATCTACTAACGAATAACTTACAGAGCTATTTTTGTTTGCACTATTGTTTGCATTTTTTTGGCTATCCAACCGCTTGTTTACAATCTCGTTAATATTGCCAAAAGTAGAAGACTTGTCTTTATCATTGCCATTATTAGATGCGGTTAACACATCATTATCTTGATTTGCAGCTTTTAAATCATCAACTGTAGTTCTGTTTTTAATGGCTTCCATTTGCTCTTCAAAAGCCTCATCAATTGCTTTGTCATTTTCGTAAGTTTTGGTTTCATTAAAAGCTTGGTTTGTTGCTGGAGTTGCCATTAAATTATCCAAACTTTTTAAAATGTCTTCCAACGCTTCTTTTTCTTCTTCTTCAATAGCTTCGGCATCCATTTCATAAAAAGTCTCGGCAACTAACTCAGTTTTCTTTTTTATATGAATTGTAAATCCAAGAAGAATCACTGCTGTAGATAAGAATGCAGTTATAATCAAGGCTTTGTATGTATTTGAAACAGACATTTTCTAGTAATAAATTACGCATTATTATATACGTATAGTCCTCGAAAATAGTTTAAAAGAACATAAATTCAAAAAAAACAGAGACACTTGATAGTTTATCCTGTTGTTTGTACCCAAACCGTTTTCTTGAAAAATCCAACCCAATTAGAAACGAATTTGTGTAATCCTCGTTAAAAATTTCGACTCCAGCTCCCACTTTATACATGGTTCCAGACTTAAAAGACTTTCCTAAATTTAAAAGGCGACCATAACCAGACCTAATAAAAACATTATCGTCATCTGCAATAATATTATACCTAAAACTTAAATGAGCAGGAAAAAAATGCAAACCACTCTCTGAATGCCAATTGTATTCTAAATTAAGCCCAATAACCGAGCGTTCGTCAAATCTATAGCCAAATGTATTATTAATAAAAAAAGCACTTGGAAG
>CALZKX010000303.1 GCA_945788155.1 uncultured Flavobacteriaceae bacterium | reverse complement strand
GTGATACACTCATGTTTTTAATAACTTGTTCTATATGTAAATGGTTGGTGTTGCTTAATAGAATGAGTTGATAATTGTTTTCTTTAGATAATTTCTCAATAAACTCGAGACGATGTTCTGGAAAATCCAATATAACAGAGTTCCATGCTTTAATGAAATCTTGGGTAGCAATGTTTGGGAATTTCTTATTAAAATGATTAATAAACTCTTTGGTAGAAATGAGTCCTCTCTCATAGTCTGAAGCTATATGGTACATGTCAAGACTTATGGGTTTTGGAACTCCCAATTTGAACAATTCCCTTTCTGTAGCTGGTTTATCAAGGTTGATAAACACATCTCCAAAATCGAAAATAATGGTTTTAATTGTTGGCATATATCTTTAGTGTATCATCTAGTATTTGTTGTTCGCTAATTAATTTTCCTGTGATTTTTGGAGCTGCAATACCTTCCTTAAAAATGGACTCACCAATAAACACTCTAGCTTCGTCCCAAAAACCAGAATCTATAAACAACTTCAAGGTTTTTGCGCCACCTTCAATTATTACTGAATTTATATTGGCTTCAAATAGTGTGTTGCAAATGTCTTCAGCTGTAGTTTTATTAATTACTATTGTATTAGATTTATTATCAAAAACTTTAAAATCTTTTGAGAGTTTATTATGTTTATCTAAAACTATTCTAATAGGATTTTTTCCTTGCCAATCTCTAGTTGTTAAACTCGGATTATCTTCAAAAACTGTATTAGCACCAACAAGAATGGCTTGTTCTTCAGCACGCCATTTATGTACTAATTGCCTAGAATATTGGTTTGTAATCCAAACAGGTTGCTTTTCTTTTTTATGTATTGGAGCAATTAAGCCATTGGCAGTTTCAGCCCATTTTAAAATAATATAAGGGCGTTGCTTGTTATGGAATGTAAAAAAACGTTTATGGTACTCTTTACAAGCTTCTTCTAAAATACCAACTATAACATTGCAACCAGCTTCATTTAGTTTAGCAATGCCTTGTCCAGCAACTTTTTTATTATCATCTACACAACCAATCACTACATTTTTAATACCATGTTCAATAATTAAATTACTACAAGGTGGTGTTTTTCCAAAATGTGAACAAGGCTCTAACGTTACATAGAGTGTGGCTTCTTTTAATAACGATGTATCTTTAACTGAATTAATTGCATTAACTTCGGCATGAGCACCACCATAAGGACTTGTAAACCCTTCTCCAATAATTTTATGGTTGTAAACAATGACACAACCTACCATTGGATTTGGTGCTGTTGAGCCTAATCCGTTTTTTGCAACGTCTATGCAACGAGATATGTATTTTTCGTGTATCTTCACTTCACAAAAATACTATTAAATAATTGGTAATTATAACATGATTATTAGAGAAATAAAACCAGAAGATAATCAGTATATTCAAACAATTATGACAAATTGTTTTGAGGAGTTTGACTTGCCAATTTCTGGTTCTTCACTTGAAGATGTGGATGTAAAACGTATGTATGAAGGATTTCAAGACAGAAGAGCAATTTATTATGTTGTAGAGGATGAAGGAAGCGTATTAGGTGGAGGAGGAGTGAAACAGTTAAAGGGAGCAGACCAAGATACTTGCGAGCTTCAAAAAATGTATTTTCATCCAGATGCTCGAGGTAAAGGTTTAGGTAAACAGATGTTTGATTTGTGTATGAAATCTGCTAAGGATTTTAATTATAAATTGTGCTATATCGAGTCGGCTTCTCAACTAAAATCGGCAATTAAATTGTACGAAAAAAACGGATTTAAACATCTCAATAAACCATTAGGAAACACAGGACACATAATTTGTGGTGTATATATGCTAAAAGAATTAACATGATACTAAAATCATTACGAACCTATTTTAACAATTCGCTTTTAGGATATTATCCTGACACCGAAATTGAGTCTTTTTTCAATTTGCTTTCGGAACAAATATTAAAAATGAAACGTATTGACATTTCTCAAAATTTATACGCAGTTGTGTCTGGGAAGAAATACGATAAATTTCAAAATGCGATAGATAGACTAAAAAAATACGAACCCATTCAATATATAGTTGGTGATACAGAATTTTATGGATTGGTTTTTAAAGTAAACCCTTCGGTATTGATTCCTCGACCTGAAACCGAAGAGCTTGTGCAATGGATATTAGATTGTCATTTTGAGCAAAGCGAAGAATCTAAATTAAAAATTTTAGACATAGGAACAGGAAGTGGCTGTATTGCTATTTCCTTGGCTAAAAACTTACCAAATGCAAAAGTGTATGCGTTAGATATTTCAGAAGAAGCATTAAAAATTGCGAAACTAAATGCTACAAATAACGATGTTGACGTTACATTTGTTGTAGCCGATGTTTTGAACTCAACGGATTGGAATTTAGTATTTGAAAATTTGAAATTTGACATAATAGTGTCCAATCCGCCTTACGTTCGTGAGTTGGAAAAAGAAGCAATGAGTGCCAATGTATTAAACCACGAACCGCATTTAGCTCTTTTTGTTAAAGATGATGATGCTTTGTTGTTTTATAGAAACATTACTGAGACTTCTCAAGCAATTTTAAAATCGAATGGACAGTTGTATTTTGAAATTAATGAAAATTTAGGCGAGCATACTAAAGAATTATTAGTCAATAATAATTTTAATAGTATTGAATTAAAAAGAGATATCTTTGATAAAGACAGAATGATTAAAGCCATAAAATGATGAAAGCGTTAAAAGCCATTGCAGTATTTTGCGGAAGTAGCGAAGGAAACGATACCACTATAATATTTGAAGCTAAAGCTTTAGGAAAAACTTTGGCAAACGAGAACATTACCTTAGTATATGGCGCTGCCAAAATTGGTATTATGGGAAAAATTGCCCAATCGTCGCTTGATAACCATGGAAACGTTATTGGCGTTATTCCTGAATTTTTAAAACTTAAAGAGGTCGTGCATTTAGGTCTAACGGAGTTAATTACAACAAACAACATGCATGAACGTAAATTAAAAATGCACGAGTTGTCTGATGGGTTTATTACACTTCCAGGAGGTTTTGGAACACTCGAAGAATTGTTTGAAATTATTACTTGGGCGCAATTAGGATTGCACCAAAAGCCAATTGGATTATTAAATATTAATGGATTTTATGACGATTTAATCAAGATGTTGGAAACCATGGTTGCTAAAGGACTTTTAAAAATGGCAAATTTTGAGTTGCTAATTGTAGAAAATGATATTGATAGACTACTCGATAAAATGAGAAACTTCAAGCCAAAAATGGTTCCTAAATGGCTAAAACCAGATAGAACTTAGTCTGGGCCATTTAACACTATTATTATCTTCTTTGTATGGTTTTTGTATTGTTGTTTTTTTTGCTTCTTAGTTGTATTTGTTGTTTTTTGTTCGTCGTTAGCAAAACTTGTTAGGGATAATTTGCTTATAGTGTCAATTGCTATTCATAAATTAGTCTTTTGGATTTATCTTTTCTTGAATATAAGATAAACTTAAAGGCTTTTTTTGTTCACAAACTCATTTAGCGTTTTAATCTTTAAATCCTTTAAGTTTTCTGCGTCAGTTTTAAATTCTATTTCCGCAATTTCATTTGGCAATAAATCAAAGAAGTTATTAGTAAAATGTCCTTTTTCTTTTGAATACAAAAACACATCTTTCTGCAATGTTGAGCTTGATAGTTTTATCTTAAATCCAGATGAAGTTTTTATGATTTCTTTAGTGATTTCAGCTTTTTGAAGTTTTAAGTCTTTTGGTTTTGAAAAGTAATAGAGCCACTGATTATTTTCTGAAGATATTTTTAAAACAGATGAATTTTTATTGAAACTCCAGTTTTCTAAATCCATTGCAAAAATTAAATCTGATGAATTTGATTCAGCGGTATCAGTAATTATATCAGACCAAATAAGGTTTCCATTAAATTCTATAAGTTCAATTTTTAGATTAAGAGCAATATCTGTAAGTGTATCATTAACCATAAATATTCTTAAAGCATTATCATTTACAACAGATGAAATTAATAGGTTTTCAAAAGCCTTTTTAGCTTTATAATGTAAGGCTTTCCAATTCCCAAAAAAGTCAATGCTTGACCATGAAACAGCTGGCCAACAATCATTCAACTGCCAAAACAAAGTTCCCATATTATATGGTTTTGCACGTCGTTGTGCTTCTATACCTTTGGTAATGCCATAGGCTTGTAATAATTGACTCGTATACACATAATCCTCAACCTTTGTTGGCACAGGAAAATCACGAGCCATATATTCATCAATCAGTTCAAACCCACGAATGTGCTTTTGATGGTTTTTAATCCCGATAGCTATCGGGACTTCATTAATTATAGAATCAGCTTGAAGCATATATCTAATCACCTCATAACTTGGGAAGGATTGCATGCCGAATTCACTCATAAAACGCGGAACACGTTCTTCCAGATGCTCAAAAGGATAAGCATCATGCCAAACCCACCAATCATGAGCGTCACCTTCAAATTCATATTTGGGATTTCCACGTCCATATTTTGGCGAGGTTTCCCAATAATCAGTATCTGTTAAATTCGCAACCGTATTTGGTAAAATGGAATCAAATACCTTTAAATAATTATTCCATATTTCTTCCTTTTCAAATTTAGAACGTCCATCTTGCCAACCCCAACGATGCCAACCTTCGCTGTTTTCGTTATTACCGCACCATAAGGCGATACTTGCATGATTTCTTAAACGTTTTACATTGTCTATGGCTTCTTTCTCTACATTTTTTAAAAAGGCTTTATCTCCTGGATACATGGCACAGGCAAACATAAAATCTTGCCAAACGAGGATGCCTTTTTCATCGCACAACTCATAAAAAATATCATTTTCATAAATACCTCCTCCCCAAACACGCAATAAATTCATATTGGCAGCAACAGCATCATCAAGTAGTTTTTTATAATGCGCATCAGTCACTTTATTTTGCATAGAATTTTGCGGAATATAGTTGGCACCTTTTGCATACACAGGAACATCATTCACTTTAAAATAAAAGGATTCGCCAATACTGTCTTTTTCTGTGACCAATTCAATAGTTCGCAAGCCTATTTTTGTTGAGATGCTATCAAGAATAATATCATCTTTTTTTGTAACCACTTTAATATCATACAAATAAGGGTCACCCAAATTATGTGGCCACCAACGTTTTGGGTTTTTGATTTCAAAATTTATTTCTGATTTCTGCTTACTAATTTCTGACTGTTGAGATACTAAAGAATCATTTAAGTAAATACTATAGGTTAATTCTTTATCTAACAGAGTTTTGTTTTGAAGTTGAATTTGAAGTTTAGCATTAGCATCTGTAAGTTCTTGTTGTTTTATATAAATGTTTTCAATTTTAAACTCATTCCACGTCACTAATTTAACTGCTCGCCAAATGCCACTTGTGTTTAGCTTTGGTCCCCAATCCCAACCGTATTGAAATTGTGCTTTTCTAGTGAAAATACGATTGCCTTCTGGTAACGTATAACCTAATTGTGCTTTTGCTTGCTCTTCGTATTTGGTGTTATTTTCAAACAGAATACGTAATTCGTTTTCAGTTTTTAGTAATGGTTTAACATCTACTTGAAACTCACGAAAAGCATTATTGGTTTTTAGAATCAAACTATCATTTAAGTAAACAGAGGCGTAGGTGTCTAAACCTTCAAAATTGAGCTCAAGGTGTTTTTTTTGAAGTGCGCTTTTATCTAAAGTAAATGTCGTTTTATATTCCCAATCAGTTTCAGAAATCCATTGTAAATCATGTTCGTTATTTCCAATAAAAGGATTTTTAATGAGGTTGTTTTCTAATAAATCGGAATGCACATTTCCAGGAACCGTTGCTGAATACCAGTTTGAATCACTCACTTTTTTAAACTCCCAATTACTATGTAGTTCAATGGTTTTTGGTACGTCATGTTTGGTTTGACAGCTAAAACAAACAAGTATTAAAAGCAGAACACTATATCGCATCTAAAATGGCTTTAATTTTTTTTGTATCAGAATAAGTGATTGGTACTGAAAATAAGAAACCATCACTTTTTATTGTAGATGAAGCAGACGCATGAATTTCGTGTAAACCAGCTTCTTTAAACAATTTGGCATTGTCTGAATTGATACCTCCTCCAGCTAAAATTGTTATTCTTCCATTGGCTTGCTCTTGCAACTGTTTTAATACATTCAAACCTTTTTCAGCCGAGGTTTCCAAGCCAGAAGTTAAAACTCTATCAACACCTAAATCGATTAGCTGTTCTAACGCTTCAGAAGGATTACTAACACAATCAAAAGCACGATGAAATGTAAATGCTAATGGTCTTGAAAGTTCAATGAGTTCTTTTGTTCTTTCAATATCAATGGTATTGTCATTTTTTAAAATACCAGAAACGATTCCAGTGCAGCCTAAATGTTTGCATAATTGAATGTTTTGTTTCATGATATCAAATTCTTCATCTGTATAAACAAAGTTCCCGCTTCGTGGTCTAATTAATACAAACACTGGAATTGAAAGCGTATCTGTTACTTGTTTCAATAGTCCATAACTTGGTGTAATGCCACCAATAGACAATTCTTGGCATAACTCTATGCGATGAGCTCCAGCTTCTTGAGCATTTATGGCAGACTGATATGAGTTGGCACAGATTTCTAGTTTCATAATATTTCCTGCGACTGCGTGTCGCCTTAGCTTTAGCAGTGGCACAAGGCAGGAATCTTTTTAATTATAGTTTGATTTTTTGAGAAGAATATAACACCTCCCTAATCGCTAAAGCGATTTTTCCCTCCTCAAGGAGGGAATTGTCTTGATTCTTGGTTCTCATGTCATGACTCTAATTAATAATAATTTCATCAATAAACGTCCACGCTTTATTGCCATCACCTTGCTTACCTTCTGGAATGGTGCCATAATTTGCTATTTTAAGAGTTATAATTCTGGTTTTAACTTTAACATACAGAGCGATATTTACAAGATTATCTTTTGATTCTGGAATTTTCAAGTGCTTGGTTTCATTTTCAAATTCAAATTCAATTTCTGTTGGTGCATAAATCCATTGTCCATTGCCATTGTGAAATCTAGTTTTAATTGAGTTAATCTCTGTTTCTACACCTAAGTCAATGGTAATTTCAATATCGTCTCCCCAAAATCCTAACCATTCTTTGCCACCATAGCGCGAATCGCTTCCTAAAATACCATTAACTAAACCATTAGCACCACTTCCAGGATAGGATTTGTGTGGTTCTTTATTAATGGTAATGGTTTTTCCAACGGCTTTATGTAGATTAATGCTTTGCGAGAATATTGAGCTTAGTTGTTTTCCATTTGAATTAAAAGTTGCCGCTTTAATGGTCATTGATTTATCTACAGTAATTGGCTTTTCGTATTCAGGGTAGAGAAGATAGACTGGTTCTTTTCCGTCAATAGAGTATGCTATGTGATTGTTGTTTGATGTATTACTTAACTCAAAACTCAACCTTTTGTCATTTGAAACCAACTTACCTTCAATTTCATATAAATGATTAGCATAATTTATATTTAAAGCATCCAATCGTTTATGGAAGTCTTCAACGCGTTTTACAAAATCTGGATAGCTTTTGTTTTCTGGCTTCGACCAAACCACTTCACTCATGGCTAGTATACGCGGAAATGCCATATACTCTACATGCTCGGAAGTTTTCATATATTCGGTCCAAATATTTCCTTGAGCACCAAGCACATATTTTGCTTCTTCCTGAGTTAATTCTTCGGGAATAGGATTAAAACTATACACTTTTTCTAATGGTAAAAAGCCTCCAATGGCTATAGGCTCATTTTCGTTTTCACTTTGATAATAGTCAAAATAGCAATGACTTGTAGGTGTCATCACTACGTTATGATGCTGTTTAGCCGCCTCAATAGCACCATTAATCCCTCGCCAGGACATGACTGTAGCGTTTGGCGCTAAACCACCTTCTAAAATTTCGTCCCAACCAATAATTTGTCTGCCTTTGCTGTTTAGGTGCTTTTCAATTTTTGAGATAAAATAACTCTGCAATTCGTGTTCACCTTTTAGGCCTTCCTTTTTAATAAGTGCCTGACAATGCTCGCAATTGTTCCATCTGATTTTTGGTGCTTCATCGCCACCAATATGAATATATTCACTTGGGAACAGTGCTAATACTTCGTCTAAAACATCTTCTAAAAAAGCGAATGTTTCTTCTTTTGGACAATAAATGTCTTCAAAAACACCCCATTTTGTAGCTACTTCAACTTGTACTCCTGTGCAACCTAATTCAGGATATGCTGCAATGGCAGCTTGACTATGTCCAGGAAGTTCAATTTCTGGTATCACAGTCACAAAACGGCTTTGTGCATACGCAACAATGGCTTTTACTTCTTCTTGTGTGTAATAACCACCATATTGATTATCATCAAACTGATGAGGCTGGTCATTGTAATGTCCAATTAACGTTTCATTTCTATAGGCAGCGACTTCTTGAAGTTTTGGATATTTTTTAATCTCAATGCGCCAACCTTGGTCTTCGGTTAAATGCCAATGAAAGGTGTTCATCTTTAACATCGCTAAGGCATCGATGTATTTTTTAATGAAATCTACCGAAAACATGTGCCTGCCAACATCTAGATGCATGCCTCGATAAGAGAATTGAGGTTTGTCTTTAATTGTTACTGAAGGAATAGCTATTTCGTTTTCTTCAAATGTTCCATTTTCAAATTCTGGCGGAAGGAGTTGTCTTAAGGATTGTACAGCATAAAAAGCACCTTGGTCTGTTTTGGCTTTGATTTTTATATTGTTTGGTGAGATTTCAAGTGTATAACCTTCATCAGTTAAACCATCGTCTTTAATAAATGATATCGTATTGTTTTCCTGTAGTTTTAGTTTGCTACCTTCTTCAATATATGATTTTAAAAATTCAGCAGATATTTTAAAATTTTCATCATAATCAATTCCAGTTGATGCGTTTAAAATAAATTCACCTTTATTAATTGTTTGTTCTAATGGTTGCGGAATTATTAATACCTCTTTTGTTAATTTATCTACTTCTTTACAGTTGAATAAAAAGCTCATAAAAACCAGAGCTAGGAGTATTTTCTTGTAATGCATTTTAGTATATTAGAAGTTTTAAATATAGCCTAAAAAGATAACTTTTTTAGAAATTTTCATGGATATCCAGCAGCAAATAAAAACATTAAGCGAAGAGCTTCGTCAACATAACTATAATTATTACGTACTTGATAATCCTACGATAAGCGATTATGAGTTTGATATAAAGTTACAACAACTTCAAGAACTTGAGGCTAAACACCCAGAGTTTACAGAAGCTGATTCGCCAACAAAACGTGTTGGAGGCGAGGTAACCAAAAACTTTGAAACCGTTGTTCATGAGCACCGAATGTATTCGTTGGATAATTCGTACTCCAAAGAAGATTTACTGGATTGGGAAACACGAATTAAGAAGTTGGTGGATGGAGATGTGCAATACACTTGCGAATTGAAGTATGATGGTGCATCCATAAGTTTGACTTATGAAAATGGAAGTCTGTTGCGAGCTGTAACTAGAGGTGATGGTACTCAAGGTGATAATGTGACGGCAAATATTAAGACCATTAAATCGGTGCCTTTAAAACTGAAAGGAAATTATCCACCTAAATTTGCTATTCGCGGTGAAATCGTTCTACCATTTGAAGGGTTCAATAAAATGAATGAAGAACGCATTGAAATAGGCGAAGAACCCTACAGAAACCCAAGAAACACAGCCTCTGGAAGCTTGAAATTGCAAGATAGTTCCGAAGTTGCCAAACGACCTTTGGAGTGCCTATTGTACAGCATTATTTTATACGATAATTTTTCTCCCTTTGGTAGAAATGCCGAAGGCAAAGAGGGCTTTACACAGTTTGAAAGCTTAGAACTTGCAAGACAAATGGGTTTTAAAGTCCCTGGTGCTGCAAAGTTGGTGAACTCCATTGATGAAGTTTTGGAGTTTGTTGACTATTGGGATGTTCATCGTCACGATTTGCCTTATGAAACTGATGGTGTAGTCATTAAAGTAAACGATTTGCAACAGCAAGAAGAACTGGGTTACACAGCCAAAGCACCTCGTTGGGCAATAGCTTATAAATTTAAAGCAGAACAAGTTTCTACACGATTGAATGAAATAACCTATCAAGTTGGTCGCACAGGAGCTATTACACCTGTGGCGAATTTAGAACCTGTAGAGTTGGCTGGAACCACTGTAAAAAGAGCATCACTGCATAATGCAGACCAAATTGAAAAGTTGGATATTAGAGTAGGTGATGAGGTGTTTGTTGAAAAAGGAGGTGAAATTATTCCTAAAATAATTGCAGTAGATTTAACCAAGCGACAGATGGATTCGCAACCAACACAATATATTACGCATTGTCCTGAATGCGACACTGAGTTGGTAAGGCAAGAAGGCGAAGCACAACATTATTGTCCTAATTACAATGGTTGTAAACCACAAATAATTGGACGTATTCAGCATTTCATTTCCAGAAAAGCGATGGATATTGAAGGTTTGGGTGGAGAAACCGTTGCATTATTGGTTAATGAAGGATTGATTTATAATTATTCCGATTTGTATGAATTAACCAAGGAGCAAGTTATGCCCTTAGAGCGAATGGCAGAAAAAAGTGCTGAAAATCTAGTTAATGGTATTGAAGCCTCTAAACAAATTCCGTTTGAGCGAGTATTGTTTGCACTGGGAATTAGATATGTAGGCGAAACCGTTGCTAAAAAGTTAGCTATACACTACAAGAATATTGATGCTTTATCACAAGCAACACTCCTTGATTTAGTGAATGTTGATGAAATAGGAATTAAAATTGCTGAAAGTGTCGTTGATTTTTTCTTATCAGAACAGAATGTGCATATAATAGATAGATTAAAAGAATTTGGAGTACAATTGACTTTATCTGAAGATGTTCTAGCCAATCAAACAGATAAATTAAAAGGGCAAACCTTTGTTGTTTCAGGTGTTTTTGAAACAGTGTCTCGTAATGAACTTAAAAAACTCATTGAGGATAATGGAGGTAAAGTATCGTCTTCAATTTCTTCTAAAACATCGTACTTGGTTGCAGGCGATAAAATGGGACCAAGTAAACGTGAAAAGGCCGAAAATTTACATATTCCTATAATAAATGAAATTAATTTCTTGCAAATGCTTATTTAAAATGATTATAAATAATGTAATTAATCGATAAAAAGTACTTTTTTATCGTTCAATTGTAATATTTTGTTATATTTGTCTGACAAATAGACCCCAAATCTATATGCAAAAGACAAAACTACTACTTGGCGTTATAATAGTGCTTACTATTATGTTTCTTGGTTTCCAAATATTTGGATTGCAGGATATAGGTAATTTAATTAGGCCTTTTATATTACCATTGCTAACGGTTTTATATTGCATATCAAACAAATGTAAGAAATCACATTTCTTTTATTTTCTGGTATTATATGCCATTTCGGAATTTTTGGGAATCTTTTCACCTTTAGCCAAAAACTCTACTATAATCGATAATATTCTATTTTATGGTGGAAACTTATTATATATAGCTGCTTATTTTTGCTTGAGTATTGGAATATTAAAAACAATGAACTTACGCAAGATATTTGATCGTTTTCCTTTTCATATAGTCATATTAATAGCTTTAGACATTTATAGTATTGTATTAGTAACCGATACCGCTTACCAAAGTGACTTCCTATATGGCATTATTGATTATTTACTTGAGTTACTGTATAATACATCTGTTATGCTATTGCTAACAGTAACACTGATAAATTATATAAGTAGGGATTCAAAAAAAGCAATGAATTTGTTGTTAGGAGCCATTTGTATTGTGTTTTCTGAGGTTATTCAGGTGGCATATTTCTATGTTTCAGACATAAACATTTTGAGTATTGTTTACTCAATATTACTAGTTTTTGCTTTTTGTTTTTTCTATATCCAATCCAGTATGAGTTATATGAAGGCAAAAAAGTATGAAGTACTTGAAAAATTAAAAGTTTAATTTTTTGCTAATAATAGGGATTTCTTTTCGATACAAGTAAAGTTAGCCTAAGCCATGATGAATTTGGACTAAAATAGCGGTTGGGATTAGAAGAAAAAAGACCAAAAAAATAGTAGGTTTAAATTAAGAAGAAAATGATATGAAAAATTTAAAATTATATTTAATCGCAGTTGGATTGTTAATTTCAGCTCAAGTATTTGCACAAGATTACACCTATAAGCAAGATGCTTTTGACAAAGAAAAAGTTAATATACTTGACAATTATGGAAATAGAGTTGGTTATTATAAGGTAGATGCATTTGATAAATCAAAAATTAACGTTTACAATTCCTATGGAAACCTTGTAAAAACAGTTAAAAATGACGCATTTGATAATTCTAGGACTAATACCTACGACCGATATGGCAATAAACAAGGATCAACTAAGCAAGATGCCTTCAATAGTAAGAGAGAGAATATAACTGACAAGTATGGAAATGTAATTGGATACAGGGAAGCAGATGCTTTTGATAAAAATAAGATAAATGTATACAACCAATATGGAACAAAACAGGGTTTCTATAAAAAGAATGCATTTTCAGGAGATTGGGAATATCATAAATCTTCATATTAAAAATTTGGTAATGAGAAAGAATCAATATGCAGCAAAGAAAGGCGACATTAAACTGTAAATGTTACAGGTAATAGTAAAACCTAAAAGTTTAATTTTTTGCCAATAACAGGGATTTCTTTTCGATACAAGTAAAGCACAATCGTAGATAAAATAAAAGTAACTACTGCTGTAATAAACAATGTGCCTCTATCATTATTAACCTCAATCCCCAATTGGGTCAAATGCATTAATATAGCACCACCAATAAGACCAAGTGTTAATAGTGCTCCAGCCCAAACAGTTTTTGGAATTAACAATAAAATACCAGCAATTAGTTCTAAAACACCAATACCAATTCTTCCAATAGGTTCCAAACCTACAGTCTCAAAAATGTAAATACTGTCTGGATGTGCAGTGAATTTAAAACGAAGTGTTTGAATTAAGATAACAGCAATTATAATTCTTAAAACTAAAGGAATGTGTTTTTTCATATCTATAAGCATTCATTAATACTTTTAGACGACTAAAATAGAAACACTTACATCTGTGTTGAAAAATTAAACAATAATAGTAGTGCCTTTGGCAGATTTATTTTTTTCACTATCGAAATAAAAATCAATCTTTCCTAAATATAAGCCATAACTTCCAACTTGATTTACGAGTACATTTTTTTCATCACTATTTTTCACTATTGTAGGTTTGCGTAAAAAGGTGTGGGTATGACCTCCAATAATTAAGTCTATATTTTTTGTGGCTCTGGCAAGTGTTAAATCGGAAGGTTTTTCAGCTTCATTCCGGTAATTATAGCCTAAGTGTGACAAGCAAATTACTAAATCGCATTGCTCTTCTTCTTTTAAAATGCGACTCATGTCCTGAGCTATTTCTGTAGGATTATAATAAACGGTTTCTTTGTAAAGTTCTTTTATTACCAAGCCATCCAATTCAATTCCTAAACCAAAAACACCAATTTTAATACCATCTTTAACAAACGTTTTATAGGGTTTTACATGTGTGTCTAATACTGTGTTTGAAAAATCGTAGTTAGCAGATATAAAGTCGAACTTTGCATGCGGGAATTGTGCATATAAACCATCAATACCATTATCAAAATCATGATTTCCAATAGTGGCAGCATCGTATTTTAACATGCTCATGAGTTTAAATTCCAGCTCACCTCCATAGTAATTAAAGTATGGTGTGCCTTGAAAAATATCGCCAGCGTCAAGTAATAAGGTATTTGGGTTTTCCTTTCTAATATTCTCAATCAAACTTGCTCTTCTGGCAACACCACCTTTATTGGCATTTCTACCATCATCTGGACCAAAAGGATCTATATGGCTATGAACATCGTTGGTATGTAAAATGGTTATCTTTTTTTGAGTAGTACTACTAAAGGACGATAATGTTAAACCACCTAATCCAATTAATGCACTGCTTGCTACTGTTTGCTGTATAAAATCTCTTCGTTTCATTTTTGGGTTAATTGGTTTTAATAAATCTGTCGTCGGCACTTAAATTAAGTGTATCTACTTTTTTAAAATAATCAATAAATACGTTTCTAACTTTATAGTCAAGTTTGTAAAGTGAATCGCCTTGTTTAAGAAAGTTCATATTGTCACCACCATTATATAAATAGTCGTTTGTAGCCACATAATAGGTTTTATTGTCATCAATAGGCTTGTTACCTACTTTGGTTTCTAATAATTTAAAATCACTGTTAAGTTTAATGCTCAACCCAGAAATTGGATGCGCACGTTTTGCTTTTTGTAAATAACTGACCATAGCTTTTACCGAAGTACCTTTTAACCCAGTAACAACCACACTGTTTTCAAAGGGCATAATGTTGTAAGCGGTTCTGCTTGTGACATTTCCTTTAGGCAATATCGACCTGATGCCACCATGATTAAGCATGACAATATCAATGCTGTTTCCTGTTCTGGCTTTAAATATTGGATTTGCCATTTCCATTACAGCATCTGCCATAAAATTACCTAAGCCTGTATTTAATTCACCATCATTTTTTGTATAAGTAGCAATAGAGTAGGCTAAAACACTATCAAGACCCTTATTTACATAATCTCTATATGGTTTAATGAAATTTTCTATGTCTTGATTTCCAGATAAAGAATCGTTTATTTCAATCCTTTTCCCTTCAATTCTAGTAAGATGAACTTCTTGTTTGCATGACATTAACAAGACCAATGTCACTATGGAGATAAAATAGTTATTGTTCATTAATATTTTGTGTTATTTCTTTTACAATTAATTACAAAGATGTTATTTGTTTCACAAATGCTTTGAAAGAACGTAATTGTTATAGTTTTAATCTTACTGGTTTAGTACATTTGTATAAACGCATAAATATAAATGTTTTTAAAACGATTTAAGGAAAAATCAAACCAAAAATATATTAACAATATATTAAATTCAAGGAACGTAACAGTTGATTCTAGAAAAATAGAATCGATTGGAATTATACTATCTTTTGATGAATTTAATAAGTATGAAACATTTTCATCTCTATTTAAAGAGTTGAAAATAATGGAAAACAAAACAAAGTTTATTGCATTTATAACTGATGAAAAATTAACACCAAATAGCTGGGATGCCTATTTTAATCCTAAAAATTTTGGTTGGAGTGGAAAGATTGATAATGTAGAACTCCAAGAATTTGTAAATACCGAATTTGATGCCCTTATTAGCTATTATAAAGAAGATAGTTTAGAACTTAATTTGGTAACAACCCTGTCCAAAGCCAATTTTAAAATTGGTATTTCAGGAAATGATGAAAGACTTCATGATTTTATAATAGATGTAAAACCAGAGCAAATAGAACTTTTTAAAATGGAATTAATCAAATATTTAAAAGTACTTAACAAAATATAATGAACACATTAATAGGAACAGGAGTGGCTTTGGTCACGCCATTTAAAAACGATATGAGTGTTGATCACGATGCGCTTACCAATATTGTGAAATATAATATAGATAATGGCACCAATTATTTGGTAATAAGCGGAACCACAGGAGAAAGCGTGACTATTTCAAAGCAAGAGAAGCAAGAAATAATTTCAACTATAAAAAAAACCAATGCAGGAAGATTGCCTTTGGTTTTAGGAATTGGCGGAAATAATACTGCTAAAGTAATTGACGAAATTAATAACACCAATGTATCGGATTTTGCAGCAATACTCTCAGTGACACCTTATTATAGTAAGCCAACCCAAGAAGGCTTTTACCAGCATTTTAAAGCTATTTCCAAGGTTTGCCCAATTCCAATTATAGTGTACAACGTACCTGGAAGAACGGCCAAAAACATGTTGCCTAAAACAACATTGAGATTAGCAAGAGATTTTGACAATATAGTAGCAGTAAAAGAAGCAGGAAACAACCAACAGCAATATTTAGAACTTTTAAGAGATAAACCAAAAGACTTTTTAGTCATTTCAGGCGATGACGATTTGGCTTTGGGAGCAACTCTGGCTGGAGGCTCTGGAGTCATTTCGGTTTTAGGACAAGCATTTCCTAAGGATTTTTCTAGAATGATACAATTAGGGATCGAAGGTAAAGCAGCAGAAGCTTACCAAATACACAAGAAGTTTATGGAAATCACAAAATTGATTTTCAAGGAAAACAATCCTGCAGGCATAAAAGCGGTCCTGGAAAACATGAACTTATGCAAAGATACTGTTAGGTTGCCTTTAGTGCCAGCTACAAACGATTTGAAAAACCTAATAAACAACTATATAAAACAGTATTGAGCTATTAAAAAGTTAAATATTACTTAAACCTTATTAAGTAGTGAAATGTCGTTATATTTTAGCTTAAAATAATTGTTTTTAAAATACGTTATAAATGCCTACTTTTGCATCCTGTTTAAAATTTATGAAAAGACTTATTTACATATTTATTATAGCTCTAACATTTGGCTCTTGTAGCGACTATCAAAAAGCCATAAAATCTGAAGACATTGCTGTTAAATTTGAAATGGCAACGGAGCTTTATGATGCTGGAAAATACAGAAAAGCACTGCGTTTGTTCGATCAAATTGCACCAAAGTATAGAGGGAAACCTCAAGCACAAAAGTTAATGTATATGAAATCGATATCCCACTATAATGTGGGCGATTATTATACTTCGAATTATGAAATGGAGCGTTTTGTAAATTCGTATCCAGAAAGCGAAAAAGCTGAAGAAATAGCATTTTTAGCAGCAAAGAGTTACTACTATCTTCCACCAATTTATAGTAAAGAACAAAAGGAAACGGTTGAGGCAATTGAAAAAATTCAAACATTTATTAATTCTTATCCAAATTCAACCTATTTGGCAGAGGCCAATAAAATGGTTAAGGAGTTAGATTTTAAATTAGAAAAGAAAGCTTACGAAATTGCTAAACAATATCATACAGTTGCACCACATAATAGAGATTATGAAGCTCCTATCAAAGCATTCGATAATTTTATTCTAGATTATCCTGGAGCGACTCATAAAGAACAAGCAATGTTCTATCGTTTGGATTCGGCTTACAATTTAGCTTTAAATAGTGTGGAATATAAAAAAGAAGAACGTATAGAAAATGCCATTGCATTCTATAATACATTTAAAAAGAGGTATGCCAGTTCAGAGTTTATTGAAAAAGCAGATGAAATGAATACAGAATTGACAGAATTACAAAATCAATACAAAAACTAAGGTTAATTATATAAAGATGGATTTAAAGAAGGTAAATGCTCCAGTAAACACAGAGACGTACAATAGAAATAAAATTGATGCACCAACGGAGAATATTTATGAAGCAATTTCTGTTATTGCTAGAAGAGCAGAACAAATAAATACCGAGATAAGAAAAGAACTTATCGATAAGTTGGAAGAGTTTGCTACATATAATGACAGTTTAGAAGAAATCTTCGAAAACAAAGAACAAATTGAGGTATCAAAATTTTATGAAAAATTACCAAAACCTCATGCTCTAGCCGTTCAAGAATGGTTAAACGACAAGATTTACTACAGAAATACTGAGGAAGATTCTCAAGAATAATTAACGATGTCTATTTTAAGTGGCAAGAACATACTTCTAGGCATAACTGCTGGTATTGCCGCTTATAAAACAGCCTCGTTAGTAAGATTATTTATAAAAGCAGGTGCACATGTTAAAGTGGTCATGACACCTGCTTCCAAAGACTTCATAACCCCTTTAACCTTATCAACATTATCCAAAAACCCTGTT
>CALZKX010000302.1 GCA_945788155.1 uncultured Flavobacteriaceae bacterium | reverse complement strand
TGAAACAAGTCTAAATCATTGAATTCTTTTTCGTGTCCCATCCAAGTACTGGAGACACTTAAATCGATATGTTTAAACTCATTGCTTGGTGCAGTAGGGAATAAGTCTGAAACATTGAATTGATGTTTCGAAGCCCATTTATTAAACTTTTCAGTATCAGGATGTGCTGGCAAACCACAAGCGACTCTAAAACTATAATGTGCAAAATCTGGCGATAATTGATACCATTTTTTTAAAACCTCCCAAGCAGGTGTTTCACTAATCCATAAATACGCATTGTCAGGTTCTTCAATTTTACTCATTGCTGCTCTGGTAACAATAACTACCAGTCTCATTGCAATAGCATCAAACAAATGTTTTAATTCTTTTTCTTGGAGCGGAAATGTAAAATGATAGCCTTTAACAATTGGTAATGCCGCATCCAACGGATCTTTTTTACGCATAATAGCATAAGAACAAGCTATAGCAACATCATTAATTATTTGTGTGTGCATTGCATCTCCATAATCAATAAATGCTGTTACTCTAGGATTGATTAACTCTGAAGACACAAGAACATTATTGTCGTTGATATCGTTATGGATGATGGATTTTCGAAGTAAACTATAAGACTCAAAGTTGTTTTCAAACTGCTTTATAAAATAGGCAATAATCTCAATTTCTTGTTCATTAAAAAGATAAAGGTGCTTTTTTGTCCATAGTGATTGCGCAATATCCCATTCAAAATTACGATGCGGCTTATCATGTTTAAAACCATGTAAAACATTTGTTAACTCACCACATTTTTCTCCTAAACTAAACCGTAAATCATCTAATTGTGGATTAACACTACTCCAAACTCTGCCAGAAATCCAGGTGAGTAAACGTACTTTTCGTTGCTTGCCAAATTCATCAATGATTTCAGAAATGGAGTTTCCATTTTTATCTTTTTTAACTTTTGGAGCTATAACATCTTTACCATTATCGGCAATATATTGCAATAATTCTTGTTGAAAATATAGATTGTTTTCATCTTCATTTGGGCGGGAAATTTTAAGAATATAGTTTTCACCATTATCGGCGTTCACTTTAAAATTAAAGTCTTCATAACCGGGTAAAGAAGATACTGTTCCAGTTAAATCAAATAAGGATAAAAGAATATCCTCTGCTTGAACTTTAGAAATTTCAATGGTATTGTCTGGCATTAACTCTAGTTTTTACAGTCAAATATTCAACCATAAAAATAATAGAAAATAATACGATAAACGATTTAGATTCTAAAGAATTCTTGTTTGTTTTTTGTAAAAGGCATCTTGTTGCTTTTTCATAAGTTCTCGGGCCATTTTCTTTTTGTAGGCGAACAATTCTTCTTCGGTAGAAATATCGCCATATACACGATCGTTAATTATATTATCAGCATTCAATAAGACATTTCTTTGATAAGAATTTTGTTCTGCCCAAGTTTTTAGTTCAGATTCGCTTTCTTGAGTTTTAATATCATATTCTCCTCTTGGTGATAAAAGTTTGGCAAATATTGGAGAGGTCTCTATAGCTAAAAATAACAAGAATATAAAAAACGAAGGTAGCCAAGGCAATTTACCAAGAGCATTAACACGAGCCATTAAGCCATCAAAATTATCAATAATAGGTTGTGAAGTGGAGACTTGAGTGTTATAATCATTTTGTAGTTGAGCGATTTGAGCTTCGGTAGCTGCAATTTTTTCTTTATTATCGGTTTTTAATTGCTGTAATTCTGCTAAAAGTGCGTCATGCTTTTCTCGTTTTTCTTTATAAACAGAGCCTTTACCAAGTAGCATTGTGCCTTCACGACCTTCGGCTTCAGCTATATAAGTATCATATAAATTATTTACTTCTGTTTCTTTAGTATCAATGTCATTTTGAAACGATTTAATATTGTTTTGTAACTCTTCAATTTTTGGGGTAAACTGTTGTGCAATTTGATCTTTATTGGCAAGCGTTAAATCGTTTTTTTGTTCTAACAATACTTGATTAATTTCCTTTTCAAAGATTTTTAGCTCTAAAGGTTTGGCAATTACAATTGCTATAATTACAGCTAATAAAATTCTTGGAGACGCTTGTATAAGTTCATCAATAACATTACCTGTTTTCTTGATAGTTGACACAATATATCTATCTAAATTAAAAATGAGTAAACCCCAAATAAGGCCAAACCCAATAGCAGCAAATAAATTATCGAAGACTGTATAGAGCGCATAACTTGCAGCGATAAACGCCATAAAAGCAGTAAAAAAAACGGTAGCACCTATACCTACATATTTGTTTTGTTCGCCAATTGAGCAGTCGTTGAGTATATCTGTATCTGAACCAGAGCAGATAATGAAGAATTGCTTAAGCATAATAGATTGTTTTGATTGATTGTCTATTAGAACGCTTTTTTTTACTATTTGTTACAAAAAAGCCTCGAAAATCGAGGCTTTTAATAAATGTTTAGTTTTTTTCTTTGGTTTCAACCACTATTGGTTTTGTTGAAAGATAGACTTTTGGCTT
>CALZKX010000301.1 GCA_945788155.1 uncultured Flavobacteriaceae bacterium | reverse complement strand
TGAAAAGCAGGTATCCATCCTTTTTGGAGAAATATTAGATGAGTTTAATATAGATTTTGCTATAAACTGCTTTTATTCTAAAACAAGAAATTATTCAAATTATATAACTTTAAAAGATTTTGACGAAAATTGGAATAAAGCAAAGTTTAAAGTTGGAGCAGTCGAACCAAGTGGCTACACACGTATAGGTTCGGCATTGAGACATTCTGGCGCATTGCTAGATACTCGAAATGCAAAAAATAAATGGGTAATTCTTATTTCTGATGGTAAACCAAATGACTATGACAAGTACGAAGGAAAATATGGTATTAACGACGTTAAGCAGGCTTTACGAGAGCTAAATGAGCGTCAAATACATTCGTATGCCTTAGCTATTGAAGCACAGGCCAAATACTATTTGCCACAGATGTTTGGTCAAAACCATTATCAAATTTTAACAACACCTGTTGAGCTATTGCAATCGTTAGTAAAGCTGTACGAAAAAATTAAGCATCAATCATGAAACAATTAATGCTGTTAGTGATTTTAGTTTGTTGTTCTTGCATAAAGCAAGAAAACAAAGTAAGTGTTGTTCTAGAGAATGAAAGAATTAACCCTGAGGTTATCAAATTATTAGATACACCCGAAAGAGCATTATTATCTTGGTATTTATATGCTTATGGTAACGCATGCGAGAATAACTCTACTAAATTTAAGTGCCAAATTTTAAAAGAATTAAACATTAATGATGAATGTAATACTGAGCATTTAAACTATATGTTGCAATGGTTTTCTAAAGATATCTTAGCGCCATATAAACTTAAAAAATGCCCAAATATAGCTTCTAATTCAGCAATTCAAAATGCTTTTGAAAAAATAATATTAATAAAGAAAAACGATACGCTTTCTATCGATTATAATATAAAAGGAATGAATAATAGCCAAGAAAAATCTTGGAATTTTGATGCTGTTGATGTGTATATTATTGAAAAGAACAATCTTGTTAAACTTCCAAATAAATAATTAAAATTTTTGTAACATTTTTATTGATTTTGCGTCCAATAAGTATCAATCAATATTTTAATCATGAGAAAAGAACAGTACATAGCAATGAGAGAAGATAGACAGCTTATAGTGCTTACACATTTAAGCCAGTTAATAACTTTAGTTGTAGGCTTTGGAAGCTTAATACTACCCTTGATTTTATGGGTAACTAATAAAGAAAAAGTTTACGAAATGGACAATCATGGTAAAAGTATTATCAATTTTCAACTAAGTATTTTAATATATTCTATTATTTGTATTCCATTGATACTGTTATTGGGTTTAGGAATATTAGGCTTAATAGTATTGGGAATTATATCGTTTGTGTTCCCAATTATCAATGCTGTTAAAGCTAGCAATGGCGAAAACCCAAATTATCCAATGTCAATTCAATTTATTAAATAATAAATAAAGACGCATTATCTCTTAGTTTTATTAGTTAGTTAGTTTTTACAAGATAGAGATAAGAAGAAGAGGCTGTTTAAAAAGTAGTTTTTAGTGTCATATTGAGC
The DNA here is from genome assembly GCA_945788155.1 of uncultured Flavobacteriaceae bacterium. GTDB lineage: Bacteria > Bacteroidota > Bacteroidia > Flavobacteriales > Flavobacteriaceae > Pontimicrobium. The sequence goes on along the minus strand of CALZKX010000301.1, from coordinate 13,197 downwards.
GCAGTCGAAATATCTAACATACTAATATTTAAGATTCTTCGACTGCGCTCAGAATGACAAATTATAGTTCTTCATTACTTTTTAAGCAGCCTCTTTGTTTTATATATTGTTCTCTTTGTTGAAAGATAAGATTACTGTTTGTAGTTTGTACAGTAATTTATTTAATTATTCAGCATTACAGGCATTACAAGCATAGTAATATTTTCACCTTCATCCAAGCCATCAATTGGTGTTAAAATCCCTGCTCTATTTGGTAAACTCATTTCCAGTTGTACTTCGTTGGCATTTAAATTACCTAACATTTCACTTAAAAAACGAGAGTTAAAACCAATTTGCATATCATCACCTTGATAATCGCATGTTAAACGTTCTTCGGCTTTATTACTGTAATCAATATCTTCGGCAGATATGTTTAATTCGGCACCTGCAATCTTTAATCTAATTTGATGTGTTGTTTTATTTGAGAAAATAGACACACGTTTTACCGAATTTAAAAACTGTGTTCTGTCTATGGTTAATTTATTAGGGTTTTCCTTTGGGATTACTGCTTCGTAATTAGGGTATTTCCCATCAATTAAACGACAAATTAATACCGAGTCATTAAACGTAAATTTAGCATTAGAATCGTTGTATTCTATTAAAACATCTTCGTCGCTTCCTGCTAAAATTCCTTTTAAAAGATTTAAAGGTTTCTTTGGCATAATAAATTCTGCCGTTTCATTGGCAGATACATCACTGCGTGTGTATTTTACTAATTTATGAGCATCAGTAGCCACAAACGTTAAGCTATCTGTTGAAAACTGAAAGAATACACCACTCATTACTGGTCTTAAATCGTCATTTCCAGCAGCAAAAATTGTTTTTGAAATTGCAGTTGCTAAAACGTCACCTGAAAGTGTTGTAGCACTTGGGTTTTCAAGAGCTACTGCTTTTGGAAACTCTTCACCATTTGCGTATGCCAAGGCATATTTACCATGATTGGAACTAATTTCAACCGTATTGTTTTCCTCAACGATAAACGTTAAGGGTTGTTCTGGAAATGTTTTTAATGTATCTAGTAATAATTTTGCTGGTATGGCAACGCTGCCTTCACTATCACTTTCTACGGTTATAGTAGAGGACATTGTTGTTTCAAGGTCACTAGCCGAAACTGTTAATTTTGAATTATTAAGTTCAAACAAAAAATTATCTAAAATAGGTAACGTGTTAGAGCTATTAATAACACCTCCTAAAACTTGTAATTGTTTAAGTAAATAGGTACTTGATACTATAAATTTCATGTATATCTTTCGTATAATTAGTTATTACAAATATATCTTATCGCTGCTTAAATAGGAAACAAACTTATTAACAACTATACTGCGTATTTTTTCTTTCTAAAAAAGTTAAATAGAAACCCAAAAACTGCAAGTAAAATAAGTGGTAATGCGATATTTACAATTTGCCATTTGCGTTTTTGAGCACTAATTTTTTCAGGATCCATAAATGCAATTGCTATTTCTTTGGATCGAATGTTTATAAGTCCATTATCTTCTAACAAGTAGTTAATCGAGTTTAACAAAAATTCTTTATTGCCATATAGACGCCCTGTCCAAGCATCGAAACCTAACTCTAATGGACCACTACGACGGATTTCATTTTTAATTATATCGCCATCGGCAATCACTATCATTTTTGTAGGATGGCTTGTAGCTTTATTATCAGTTACATTAAAAGGCTTTACACGGTTATTGTAAACCGATGTAAATTTGCCTTCTAAAAGTACTGCAAGATTTTGGTTACCGTTTATATAAGTGTTTCTATCTGGTTGTTGTGTGATAGTTTCTAAACTAATTTCTGTTGGCACACCAATGAGTTTTGACAAAGGTGAACTTTTTAAGAGTATAGTTTTTGTTACTGAATTCTTTAACGTGTCGATTTGATTGGCAAAATCAAACTTCACCAAATTTAAATTATTAACTATTGAATGATTATTATTTCCTGAAGCTAACGGAGAATATTGCCATTGTACAGGTTGAAATTGTGTCTCACTACCTTCACCAACTGCTAACGGAATAGGAGCAGAGTACATATCGTTTACCAAAACAGGGTTAATACGAATACCATATTTAAAAAAGAAATCGGTTAAATTCAAATCTCTTATAGTGGCAAAACTTACACCAGATGCGTTGTAAAGACTATCTTTATCCATAGCGACTTTATCTACCAACCATAGGCTTTTACCGCCTTTCATTATATATTGGTCTAGCACATACTTCTCTTGCTCTGTGAAAGCTTCTGTTGGTTTAGCTGAAACAATTAAGTCGTAATTATTTAGGTCGTTAAGCGTTTTTTGAGGACTGTTTGCAACACTATCTAGTGTAAAAGGAGCAGTTAGATAATAGTCGCCAATAGTTTTTAAAAAATCGGCTATGTAATGGTTATCCAATTGGCCATTGCCTTTTAAAACAGCTACTTTTTTGCTTTTCGGATTGATTAGTTTATTAAAGCCATCGGCAAAAGCATATTCTAAATGTTGAATGGAATTGGCCACTTTCTCTTGGGTTGATGCACCAATTTTGTTTTTTAATAATGAAATTTTTACCGTTTGGTTATTATAACTTGCCAAAGCCCAAGGAAAAATTACTTCCTGACTTGTTTTACCGCTTTCCTGTACATTCAATTGCATTGGTGTTAATCCTCTTTCAGATAATTGCTGAATGTTTCTATTTCTTGTTACTTCGTTCTCAATAGGATTTATAAATGCAAAATTGATGTTTTTATTCGTGCTTGAAAATTCTTCTAATAGCTGCTGAGTTTCGGTTTTTAATCTTCTAAATTCCGACGGAAAACCTTCGCCTTCTAAAAACACGTCTATTATAATTGGCGAATTTACATCTTCAACCAACTTTTTGGAGGCTTCGCTAAGTGTATAACGTTTATCTGAAGTTAAATCGAATCGCTTAAATACTGAGCTTGAAAAAATATTTATAACTAACAGACCTAATAATAGAAAAGATAAGGTAATCCACTTCTTCTTTACAATACTTTTATTGCCAACTTTTACAATAGTTAAAGCCAGAAAGAATATGGCAACACTTGCAAAATACAGTACATCTCTTGTATCTATAACACCACGACCAATACTTTTAAAGTGATAATTCATACCTAACTGTTCTACAAAAGTACTTGTAGCAACATCTGCAATAGCGTCAAAACCGTAATAAAAGAAAAAACTAATAGCAATGGCAATAATAAAAGCCACTATTTGGTTGTCTGTTAAAATTGAAGCAAATATGCCAATGGATGTATATGCTGCGATTAGAAACAATAAACCAAAATAAGAGCCAATAGTACTTCCAGAATCTAAATTACCAACAGGGTTACCTAATTGATACACTGTGTAAACGTAGAGTAGTGTTGGGATTAGGGCAATAATAATTAGTATAAAAGCACCTAAATATTTCCCCAAAACAATGCTGGTGTGCGAAATGGGTTTGGTAAGCAAAAGCTCTAAAGTGCCTTGTTTTTTTTCGTCGCTAAAACTTCTCATGCAAACCGCAGGAATTAGAAAAAGTAATATCCAAGGAGCTAAAAAGAAAAAGGATGATAAATCGGCAAAGCCATAATCCAATACATTGAATTCACTTTTAAACACCCATAAAAACAAACCATTGGTCAATAAAAATATGGCAATAACTAAATAGCCAATTGGAGAGGTAAAAAACGACTGAATTTCTTTTTTTAATACTGCAAACATTCTTAGGTATCGGTTTTTATTGATGCTTTTTTGTAAAAATTAATCAAGACACGAATATATAATTTTATTTATTGCTTACTCAAAACTGTGGCTGTTTACTTTAACGACACAACTTTATTCACACTCCAAGCTTGTGGTTTATCATTAAACAGTATTTTGGTTTTGGACCAAACTTTTTTAAACAATTTAGATGTTCTATAATTTTCTAGATCTGCTTCATCATTCCAATAACTATACGTAAAAAAAACGTTTGGGTTTTCTTTGTCTTGATATAATTCCAATAAACAACAACCTGAAAAATTGCGTATGGATTCTTTGTGTGAATTAAAAAGTTCTAAAAAGGTATTAGTCAATTCTTTATCGAAACTCATCTTAACTATTCGTACAAACATAATTAAATGCTTAAAAAGGTTATAGTTACGGTGTCCATCATTGTAAGTCCCATGAGTGTAGAAGCACTTCCAACGGTTGTAGTATTGCTCTTGTAAATAGCAATTTCTAAATACCTTGAAGAGTTAAATACTACTAATGCTTTTCCCTCATCGTTACGTTTATCTTCTTCAATGTCAAAATTTACAATATCACTATATTTAGAATAAATGGTTTTAAATTTATAGTTTCTTGCAGATATTTCAAAAGCTCTTCCTTTTTGGATATCTTCAAAAAATTTCTTCCTAATATTTGTCACAACATTGCCATAATTATCAATGTAAATAACATTTCCAATAATTTGGTTTTTCTCGGCATTTATAAACGGAATCAAGTTTTTAATTGGTTTTATACTATCTATCGTTTTACCAATAACTTCTAGGGTTCCACCTCTGGCAATATGGCACGCTACTTTTACAAACACATCCAACACAGGGAAACTGGTTTCTATCTTGTCATGAATGTTTATCTCTACAATTTTTTCTGGTGCAATTTCCGAGCAAACCATACTCATAATTCCATTATTGGCACAAATAAAATAATGGTCATCCAGTTTTACAGCTATATGCTTGTTTTCTTCATTAATTTCAGAATCTATTCCAATAATATGAATGGTTCCTTTCGGAAAACTGCTATACGCATTTTGAATAATATAAGCAGCTTCAAGGATGCTAAACGGAGACACAGAATGCGAGATATCAACAATCCTCACTTCTGGTTGCTCACTGTAAATAGCACCTTTAATTGCGCCAGCAAAGTGGTCTTTCTCTCCAAAATCGGTTGTTAATGTAATAATTGCCATTGGCAAATTTGTTGATATTTTTTTTAAGTGTTTTGCTAGTAATTTTTGTACTTTTGAGCCATACAAAACTAATAAATCCAAAGTGATTTATCTTAAAAATTTTTCAGCATTTGAATGAACTAATTATCGAGCTTGAAGAGATAAGCCCAAAAGAATTTTTTGGTGCCCAAAACGCCAATATTGAACTTCTAAAAAAATACTTCCCAAAATTAAAGATCGTTGCACGAGGAAATAAATTAAAAGCATTTGGTGATGAAGAATTACTAGAAGAATTTGATCGTCGCCTCACAATGCTTATGACACATTTTGGAAAATACAACAAACTGGACGAAAACGTCATTGAACGTGTACTTACAAGCTTAACAAGTGACGATTATGCAACATCTGAAGCTAGTGGCGAAGTATTGGTACATGGTGTTGGCGGAAAATTAATAAAAGCACAAACGGCAAACCAGCGCAAGCTTGTTGAGAGTATGCGTAAAAACGATATGGTTTTTGCCATTGGTCCTGCAGGAACAGGCAAAACCTATACAGGTGTTGCTTTGGCAGTAAAAGCGTTGAAGAATAAAGAAGTTAAGCGTATTATTTTAACACGTCCAGCGGTTGAAGCAGGTGAAAACCTAGGTTTTCTTCCTGGTGATTTAAAGGAAAAACTAGACCCTTACATGCAACCTTTATATGATGCCTTGCGTGATATGATTCCTCATGAAAAATTGGATGGTTACATTGAGAAAGGGATTATACAAATTGCACCTTTGGCATTTATGCGTGGTCGAACTTTGGATAACGCCTTTGTTATTTTGGATGAAGGTCAAAATACCACACATGCCCAAATGAAAATGTTCTTAACCAGAATGGGAAAAAACGCCAAATTCTTGCTTACAGGAGATCCAGGTCAAATAGATTTGCCAAGACGTACCATTTCAGGATTAAAGGAAGCATTACTTATTTTAAAAGATGTTGATGGTGTAGGCATAATATTCTTGGATGACAAAGATGTGATTCGCCATAAATTGGTTAAGAAAGTTATTGCAGCTTATAAAAATATTGAAAATAGAGAATAAGCCCCTTTGTCCTGTGGACATTTCCCCAAAGGGAAAAAATTATTAGTGACTGAATTAATAAAAAGTTTGATGCTTTATATCTGTTTCAAAATAAAAACTAAATTATAAATTATGTGTCTTTCCCTTTGGGAAAGATGTCTGAAAGACAGAAAGGGCCTATGAGTAATACCATAATAGATACCAATTTCAACTTTCCAAACCAGAAAAGTATTTATAAAGGAAAGGTTCGTGAGGTTTATAACATCAATGACGATTTGTTAGTCATGGTGGCTACAGATCGTTTAAGCGCGTTTGATGTGGTGATGCCAAAAGGAATTCCATATAAAGGTCAAATCTTAAACCAGATTGCAACCAAAATGATGAAAGCAACTGAAGATTTGGTGCCTAATTGGTTAGTGGCAACACCAGACCCAAATGTGGCTGTTGGACATTTATGCGAACCCTTTAAAGTTGAAATGGTTATTAGAGGTTATATGTCTGGTCATGCGGCTCGCGAATATAAAGCAGGAAAACGTATGCTTTGTGGTGTACCAATGCCTGAAGGGATGAAAGAGAACGATAAGTTTCCTCAGCCTATTATCACACCAGCAACAAAAGCTGAAATGGGCGATCATGATGAAGATATTTCAAGAGAAGACATTTTAAAACGAGGCATCGTCTCTGAAACAGATTATTTGGTATTAGAAGATTATACAAAAAAATTATTCCAACGTGGTTCAGACATTGCAGCATCAAGAGGGTTGATTTTGGTAGATACAAAATATGAATTTGGAAAAACCAAAGAAGGCAAAATTGTGCTGATTGACGAAATACACACACCTGATTCCTCACGTTATTTTTATGCTGATGGTTACCAAGAACGACAGGATAGAGGTGAGGCTCAAAAACAACTCTCTAAAGAGTTTGTGCGACAATGGTTGATTAGTAATGGATTTCAGGGACTAGAAGGACAAACAGTCCCAAAAATGTCTGATGATTACATTGAAACAGTATCAAAACGTTACATAGAACTTTATGAGAATATTACTGGCGAAACTTTTGTAAAAGCGGATGTGTCTAACATTCAGGAGCGTATTGAAGGGAATGTGCTAAACTATTTGATGTGATTTTCTCCTAATTAAATTTTGAGATTTTGTTTGACGTCTTTGTGTGTGAGTTGTTATAATAGTTTATATAGGTAGTTGGCTACAATTATTTTTTGTTTGTTCCAAATTCTAGTTGTTTCTGATATTCAATCTCATTAAAAGACCCATTAGATTTTTCGATTAACCCATCATCATTTAGAGTCCATTCTTCAAATCCGCTAAAATTTACTTTGTTTCCAGTTCCATTTGGAGCATTATTCGTTCCATTAAGTGTCCAATAAAATTTTATTTTGTCTTTGTTGGTAGTCAAACTATCCATTGAAACAATCATATCAGGAAAAGTTTCCATAAACCCTTTAGCAACGTTGATTATTGCTTCTGCCCCTTTTGCAGGTTTTCCATCATTAACTATTAATTCACCATTTTCAGCAAAAAAAGAGGACACAAAATTTGGTCTTTGACTACACCACGCTTGTGCATATCCACGAGCGAAAATTTCTAAATCATATTTCTTTTGGTCTTCAGAAAGTTCTTCTTTTGTCCAAGTGATATTAAGTATTTTCCATTTTCCATTTTCATTAATAAATGTGAAATGGTTTACTTCTCTTGTTTGAGGAATTCCCCATCTGTATAGAATACAATCAGCCCTAGCCAGAGATACCTGACCTTCAGTAATTAGAATATCGTAGTTATTAGGTATTTCGTAGTAAGGACTGCGCTCTCGGGTTTTTACACTTTCAAAAAAATCATTAATGGCTATTTCTGAGTTAGACCAAGTTCCATCTTTTAAACTGCTTATTCCAAGCATCGCTTTATCAGACATCATCGAATCTAATGCTAAAATGTTATAGTTTCCTGCAGCTAATAATAATTCATTGATAGCTGTTTTTATTTTTTCTTCACCTAAGTTCAGTTCTGCCGTTTTTGTTTCGGTCGGAACATTTCTAGATAATTCGGAATTGTCATTTTCTTGTTTACAACTTATGATAAAAGTACTAATTGTGATAAATGATAATATTACATATCTCAATTTTCTATTCATAATCGGTTTTCTTTAATTGTTTATACACGTCTGTGCTTTCGTTATTTTTTATTCAGTTCTTCTTCTATTACGGTTTTGGTTTGGTTAATTGCTTCTAATGCTTTTTCTAGATAAGAATTAATTACACGCCATGCATAAGCTGTTAGTTTAAGTGTTTCGTGGAATTGTATATCATTTTGTAAAACTATAAGGTCAATAGGCTGTGCAGAAACAAAAGGTTCTTTAGTTATTAGTCTATTGTTAATTTGATTTAAAAGCAAATTATGAATAGGTTGTAAATTTCGATCCATCGTTTCTCCTAAACTTTTAAATTCAATCATATACAATTCTGATATTTGATTTCTTAAATCAGAATTTTTAATTATGTTTATTCCTCTTGACCTTAAATTTTCAAAGGCAACATTTACTGGTTGAAAATTAGAGCCTCCGAATAAAGTGGCGTAATAAAATTTTAAAGAATCTGTTATTGGTGTTTTATTTTTTAGATGCTCATAAACTAACTGGTTATGTCTTGATAATCTTTTATTATATTTTATATTATCATTAATATTCTGCAAGTCAGAATCAAGATTTGTTAAAATCTCATTTAGTATTTCACGTTCTAAACTTTGTTCTATATTGCTATTGTTCCAATTGTTAATTGATAAAGCAATTAAAATTCCTATAACGACCAATACTATCTCACCAATCGCATAAATCAGATATTTGCTGAACTTGTTTTCAGCGAGTAGTTTTTGTCTAATTTTCCTAAAGAATTTTATCATTAATTAATGGTTGGTTATAATGAAGAACAACTTTTCGTGCTAATGAACGGTTTTAATACTTCGACTAAGCTCAGTACAAGTTTGTTTATACACGACGTTAAACGAAATTAGCCATTTAAAATGATAAAATCAATACGTATAACTACGTATGCTGCTTTTTTCGTTTGGGCTTACTCGCCCCATGTATCAAATGTTTGCTAACTAAGGGTTAAACGTAGTTCTGGTTTGAGAATGAAAAGATAATAAATTCGTAAACAATACTTTGAGAATTTGTCAAATATTGGGTTAATTATCTCAAATTATTGGTTATCAATTAGGTTACGATAGTAACCGTTAATTGTCGAATTTATTAGATTGGGAATTAGAGAATCAGGACCAAATTACTTTTAACCGACGATGGTTCACGTTAAGGCTCGAAGCCCGTCGGAGGCGAAGTCTTCAAAGTTATAATCTAATAGTAATTTGGTTTAACCCTTAGATGAAACACATTTACTTTAAGATGCAATGTCAGCGAAGCTGCGCAGATTAAAGTTCGCCTTTGGCGAATGTGTTTCATCGTGTTTGTATAAGATTAGTTGCGTTGTTTAAGCACCTAATTTAGTAAATACAAACCGAATAGAAAATCCGCTAGGATTTTCGGAAGTAGGCTAGGACCAAGCAATTAATTTTATACGTTGTTGTGCGTAGTTATTTTTTATCATTCCTAATTATTTCGCCTTCTTTCATTACAAAATGAACTGTTTTTATTGACTCAATGTCGTTAAGCGGATTATTTTTAACAGCTATTATATCGGCATAGTAAGAAGACTCAAGGACCCCTCTTACTTTATCAATCCCTAAAAGTTCAGCCGCTTTAATAGTCATTGACTGTAAAATATATGAAGCTGGTATTTCCGCTGATTTCCACGTTTCTAAAACTTTAAGACTTGATTCTACACGGTTTAATTCTGGTAGGTTAACAATAATATCAGTCCCAAATGCCATTGGAGTTCCAATTTTATATGCTCTTTTAAGCCTGTCGACAAGACGATTATTTAATGCAGTTGCTGTCGCAGAGTCCACGCCATATGCATACCAATTGTCATAAGAAAAGTCAGTACCCACTAAAAATATTCCTTTATCTTTCATTAATCGAAGCTGTTCATTATTCAATCCAAATCCATGTTCAATACCAGCTGCACCTCCTGTAATTACATTTGTTCCTGCTAAACCTCCTTGCGCATGAACAGTAACTTTTAGGTTGTATTTATTAGCCTCGTCAACTGCTGCTTTAATATCTTCTGCATTATAAATCCCATTATCACCGGTTACCATTTTAATTGTTGTTGCACCATAATACATGTTTTTCCTTATAGCTTTTTTAATTTCATCTGGTGTGTCGGCATCTATAAATTCAAAACTCCAAAATCGTTCATGTTCGAGGTTTACATTGCTAGACTGTCCGCCATAGGGTGCAATAATTTTACCTGCATATATTATAGTGGGTCCTTGTATCCAGCCATTCTTAATTGCCTTGATTATATCGGCAGTCGCGTAATTTGCGTCATTACCAATTTCTTTAATAGTTGTAAATCCATTATCTAAAAACTGTCTGGCAACAACTGTACCTCTTATTGCACGTAGAGATGTGCTTTCGTTTGTGTACATCTGTTCCATCTTAAGGTTTCTATAAGGAAGGTTAACCGTTATGTGAACATGGCAGTCCATTAATCCTGGTAATACCCATGAACTAGATAAGTCAATTATATTATCAGTCTTGTTAAATTTTAAGTCAACTCCTACCTCTTTTATTTTACCATCTTGAACAATTATTATTTGATTCTCCAACATTTTACCATTTCGAGCATCGAAGAAGTGGCCTGCTTTAATCACAGTATTTTGCGCATTTATTATTAAAGAAGTTGCAAGAAAGGCTAAAAGAAATAGTGTTTTTTTAGTCATTATATTTTCGATTTTTTATTGTTTAGTTTGAGCTTGGTTTTAATTACGCACAACTAAGGGTTAAACGTAGTTCTGTTTTTCGAATGAAAAGATAATAAATTTTTCAGCAATAATTTGAGAAAGGGACTTCCTATTTCTCTCAAATTATTGATTGTCAATTAGGCTCGCGTAGCGAGGTGTAAATTGTATAATTTATTAGATTGGGAATTGTAAAGCAAGATAAAATGCGAAGCATTCATGAATTCATATTTAATAAAATGATAGAGGTATGAACTAAATTACTTTTAACCAACGATGGTGCACGTTATGGCTCGAAGTCCGTCGAAGGTGAAGACTTATAGGTTTGTATAGATTAGTGATTTGGTTTAAGCCTTAGATGAAACACATTTACTTTAAGGACGAGAGTGCCACTTTGTTCAACGAAGCTTTAGCGAAGTTGAAAGCACGTAGTAATTAAAGTTCGCCTTCGGCGAATGTGTTTCATCGGTCTTGTGTATGATTTCGTTGCGTATTTCAGCAACTAAATTAGCAAATACAAACCAAGGTGAAAATCCGTAAGGATTTTCAGAAGTAAGCGAGAACAAGCAATTACTTAATAGCCATTGTTGTAGTGCGTTTATTTATTTTTATCTAGGAAATCAAGCATTAGTACATTCAATTCATTAGGCTTATCAAGCATCATCCAATGACCAGCTCCAATAATTTTTCTAAAAGTGAAGTCAGTCGCTAATTCAGTTGATTGTCGCATTTGAGCCTCTGTTAGATATATGTCTTCATCGCTCCAAATGCCAAGTACAGGTATTTTAACCTTAAAAGTTGACCTTGGAGGTTTATCAGTTACTGGTTGGTAATCAACATCAGGCTGCGAGAGCCTGTCTTGCATGTTACCACGATACCAGTTTAGGGCCGTTGTAAGAGCATCTCCATCTTTCATTCGTTCAATAACCTGTTCTATTTCTGGATGGCTACTCATGAATTCTCTCGTTAATTCCCAATCATAATCAGTCAGAGTTTTTTCAGCTAGTCCTTTCTGTAGAAACAAATAGAAGTACCAGGATTTCTGTCGTTGTTCGATTGAAGACCATGCAGAATTGCCAGGATATCCAACAGACAACACTGTTAGAGAAGCAAAACGATTTTCGTAGTATGTGGCCAGTTGCCAGGATAGGGCTGCTCCCCAATCATGTCCGACTAGGTGTACTTCTTCAAGGTTAAGAGTGTCAAGAATTTCAATAATATCATTCATCAAAATTGGAATAGTGTATTCTTCTTTGTCCGTTGGACTTGGGGCATTTCCATATCCTCTCAAATCTGGAGCAATTACTCTGAATCCAGCCTTAACAAATTCTGGAATCTGTTTCTTCCAAACTTCTTTAGAGTCAGGGAAGCCATGGAGCAGAAGAATTGGCGTTCCTATTCCTTGGTCAATAATTGGAAAAGACCCATTCTTGGTTTGAACATATTTATCCTGAGCCTTTGCAAAAGAACAGACGCTTAAGGCTATTAAAATCAAAAGTGCTTTATTCATATGTGATTATTTTACCTTTCGGAATGCACTACAATGTTATAAAATCTTCAGTTTTAATTGATTATTTCAGTCGTAAAACGAAATTAGCCATTTAAAATGATAAAATCAATACGTATAACTACGTATGCTATTTTTTTCGTTTGGGCTTACTCGCCTTAGCCAAAGGATTAAATGCTAAACACAAGTCCAAATAATGTGACAAATCATCTTCGTTATCAAAGCCGTCAGGTGTTACAAAAATATAACCTCGCATTGGTCGTCCTGTAAAGTCCATTGGTAAACAATGTTTGCTTTTTATTTCAGTTTCATAAGCATCTCCACCAATTCTGGCCATGAGTAAGCTATCACCATATTTTTTATCAATATGGATGCCACAAAACATTTTGTTGTCCACTTTAAAAAGCAAGCCACCCATCATTTTCATTTCTAAAAAAACAATTCGTTTTTCTCTTAATTGCCTTCGTATTCTATCTGCTAAATATTCGTCGTATGCCATACATTTGTTATTTACCTCTAAAATATATGATAATAATTTCATAATCAGTTTTTTATCCAAGGTATTGACAAGAAATTATCAACATTCTAAGTTGTTTCGTTCATCTTTCTTACATTTATAACCTAAACTAACTAATTTTTTATGGAACAATTCAACCAACTAACTGCCGATTTTTCAAGCGCAGTTTGGGGATTACCTTTGCTTATACTTCTTATTGGAGGTGGATTATATTTACTTATTCGTTCTGAATTTGCAGCATTTCGCTTGCTTGGTCACGCTGTTCAGGTGCTTCGGGGAAAATATGACG
>CALZKX010000300.1 GCA_945788155.1 uncultured Flavobacteriaceae bacterium | reverse complement strand
TTTGCATGATCACTTTTTTTGCTTCAAAATTAATTTTAAGCAGCCCAAAACTTAAATCGGAAACAACCTTACCCTTTCTGTATTGGTTTGGTTCACCACCAAAATTACTATAAGAATGTGTCATCCCGCTGGATGTAAAATCGATTAAAGGATAATCTAATCCTTCTATTGCTATTTTGGAAAATTCTGAGATATGTCTATCGCCAGACAATATAATAACCCCTTTGGCTTTAGAAGCACCAATTAATGATTTAAGTTTATCTACTTCGTGAGGCATATTTCCCCAGGTTTCGTAGCCATGTTCTGCCGAAAGAAACTGAATACTGCTTACTATTACATTAAAATCGGCTTTTGATGAATTTAATTCACCCTCTAACCAACGCCATTGTGCATCTCCCAAAATAGTACCTTCTCCATATAAGTTTGGTTGGTATCTAAATTCAGGACTATTTGATGGTGTTAAAACACTTCTAAAATAGCGTGTATCCAAAACTATCACTTTTACACTACCTTTATATGTCTCGATAATTTCGGAATGATATACACCTTCACGATCCCTCCTGATATCTGCTTTTGAAACTCCCATAAAATCTAGAAACAATTGCTGGCTTTCTGCTTTTGCAACATATTCAAAACCTCCATCATTTAGTCCATAATCATGATCGTCCCATGTACCTATAACCTTCATGCTTTTAGTAACTTTGCTATATTCTTTCTGGGCAAGTTGTTCTTGATAGTGCTGTGCCATTAATTCCATATCATCAGTATCAGAATAAATAATATCACCTCCCCAAATCCAAAGTATAGGATTATTTTCCAAAACAGGTTTCCAGAGTTTATTCTCAAAAGATTGTCTATTACAAGATCCAAAAGCAAATATAAGTTCGCTTCCATTAGGTTGTTTTACCTCGATTGGTTCCGCACTCTTGTTTTTACAAGAAATTATGAGTAAAGCAAGTAATATATATTTAAAAATAGTCTTCATTGTCAAATCTAAAAAAGGTTAAATTTTTACAAAAGTAGTTTATTACAATTAAAGGGTTTATTATTAAATTGTATCTTCGCAACTTATGACTAAAAGAGAGATTTCAGAAATTAAAACCTTGTTAAAATCGCCTAAAAAAGTGGTGATTGTACCTCATAAAAATCCAGATGGCGATGCTATGGGTTCAACACTTGGGCTATATCATTATTTAAAAATGTTTAATCATAATGCTATAGTAATTGCACCCAATGATTATCCCGAATTTTTAAAATGGCTTCCAGGAGATGAGTCGGTTTTAAAGTACGATTCTGATAAAACTAAGGCAGACCAGTTAATTTTAAGTTCAGATATTATTTTTACATTAGATTTTAATGCGCTCAATAGAACTGGCGATATGGAAGGCGTTTTAACAAATACCGAAGCTATAAAAATTTTAATCGATCACCACCAACAACCCGACAGCTATGCTAAGTATATTTATTCGGACGTATCGATGTGTTCTACATGTCAAATGATTTATCATTTTATAGATATGTTGGGAGATATTAAAGCGATAAATGCAAATATAAGTACTTGCTTATATACTGGAATAATGACAGATACTGGCTCATTTAGATTTAGATCTACAACAAGTACCACGCACAGAGTAATTGCAAATCTCATAGATAATGGCGCAAACAATGCTCAAATACACAACAATGTCTATGACACGAATAGCTATAATAAGTTACAGTTATTAGGATGTGGGTTAAATAATCTAAAGTTAATCTCCAATTTAAATACTGCCCACATAACTTTATCTCAAAAGGAATTAAATACCCATGATTATAAAAAAGGTGACACCGAAGGTATAGTGAATTACGCATTGTCTTTAAAAGGTGTTAAGTTTGCTGTTATTTTTATTGAAAACCAAAGCGAAGGCATTATAAAAATATCTTTACGATCTAAAGGCAATTTTGATGTAAATAGGTTTGCTAGAGAACATTTTAATGGTGGAGGACACATAAATGCTGCTGGCGGAAGAAGTGAATTATCCCTTGAAAAAACCGTTGAAAAATTTATTAGTATCTTGCCAACCTATACAAATGACCTCAAATCATGAAAAGACTACTAATTTTATCCCTAGCATTCGCTTTCTTTTATGGATGTAAATCACCCGAAGCAAGGCGTCCAGTTTCTGTAAAAACAGGCTCATTTATTGATGCGTCAGTTGAACGTAACAAAAAACTTAACGAGAACGAAAGAAACAAAATATTGGAGCTTATCCAAAATGATGAAAATGCAGAATACATAGCATCTGAAAATGGATTTTGGTATCGCTATAACACAAAAATTGAAGAAGATAGCATTACTCCAGAATTTGGCGATATCGTTAACTTCAATTATGATGTGTCCGATTTAAACGGAAACACCATCTATAGCGAAGAAGAATTAAAGACCAGAGATTATGCCATGGATAAAGAAGAATTGTTTTCTGGACTAAGAGAAGGATTAAAACTTATGAAAGCTGGTGAGGCAGTTACCTTTTTATTTCCATCCCAAAAAGCCTATGGATACTATGGTGACACTAACAAAATAGGAACAAGCATTCCTTTAATATGTAACGTAACAATAAATACAATAACCCAAAAAGAAAATAATTAAAAATGAAGAGTTTTAAACAATCTATGAAAATTTTTGCCTTTGTACTATTTGCATCATTATGGTCTTGTAATGAAAAATATCCAGATTTAGGAGATGGTCTATTTGCTGAAATTGTGACTAACAAAGGCACAATGGTAGCCAAACTACATTATGATAAAACACCTGTAACAGTTGCGAATTTTGTCGCACTAACCGAAGGGAATCATCCAATGGTTGATAGCACTTATAAAGGAAAGAAATATTACAATGGGTTAACATTCCATCGTGTCATGAATGATTTTATGATTCAGGGTGGAGATCCTTTAGGAACAGGTACTGGGAGTCCAGGATATCGTTTTGGAGATGAATTTGACGACACATTAAAACACGATAAGCCTGGTGTTTTATCGATGGCCAATAGTGGACCTGGAGCAAATGGGAGTCAGTTTTTTATTACTGAAAAACCAACTCCTTGGTTAGATAACATGCATTCTGTATTTGGTGAATTACTACTCGGATTTGATGTGCTGGACACCATTAGTAATGTAAAAGTAGCTACGAGAAATAAACCAGTTGAAGATGTTGTAATTGAAGAGTTAAATATTATTAAGCAAGGGTTTGATGCACGTAGATTTGACGCAGTTAAAACTTGGGAAACCGAATTGCCTCTCTTAGAAGAACGAGCAAAAGAAAAAAAGATTGCAGAACTAAAAAAAGCTGGAGAAGAACAACGAAAAGCTGAAGAAAAAGCCATAGCGGCCGCAAAACAATTACTGCCAACTTTTGATGAATTTAAAAGTAGAGCAAAAAAACTACCATCTGGCTTAATGATGTATTTGATTAAAAAAGGAAATGGTGAAAAACCAAAACAAGGAACTAAAGTAAAAGTGT
Organism: uncultured Flavobacteriaceae bacterium; assembly: GCA_945788155.1. Taxonomy (GTDB): domain Bacteria; phylum Bacteroidota; class Bacteroidia; order Flavobacteriales; family Flavobacteriaceae; genus Pontimicrobium. Next base: position 1,579 of record CALZKX010000300.1, on the reverse strand, counting down.
GGTACGAAGGTTATTTCACTAATGGAAACCTACTAGATACTAACAAAAAAGAAGTTGCCGAAAAATTTGGACAATACAATAAGCAAAGAGAACAGCAACAAGGCTATACACCAATGCCAGTAGAAATTAGCCCAAATGCTCAAATGATTGCTGGATTTAATGAAGGTTTAGCAAATATGAATGTTGGTGATAAAATGTATTTATATATTCCTTCGCATTTGGCTTGGGGGGAAAATGGTAGACCACCAGTAAAGCCAAACGAAGATGTTATCTTTCTTCTTGAGATGGTAGAAATTGCCAAGTAGTCCCTCTACTACTTATTAAGTCGTCCTAAAATAGGTTGACAATTTTAAAAAAAATTAAATTAAACCGGAGAAATTACCTTCTCTGGTTTTTTTGTGTACAAAGTTAGGTGTTTTTTACGAACAGATTTCGTGATTATTTTCACCTTTGTTGGTAAAAAACACCAACAAAGGCAAAATGATAAAAAGGTAGCTAAATTAACTCCATCCTTATTATTTCTTTGGAATGTTTTTAAGTATTTCCAAAACAAACTTCCAATATTTTTTAACCGAAGATATTTGTGCACGTTCATCTGGTGAGTGAGCTCCTTTTATATTTGGACCAAAGCTAATCATTTCCATTTCTGGATAATTAGTTCCTAAAATACCGCATTCCAATCCTGCATGACAAGCTGCTACATGAGGTTCTTCATTATTTAGTTTAACATATAGTTCTCGCATCACTTTTAATATAGAAGACTCCATATTGGGTGTCCATCCTGGATAGCTGCCAGAAAACTCAACATCACAACCTATCAACTCAAACGTTGAACGTAGTTTGTTAGCTAAGTCCATTTTTGAAGACTCGACCGACGAGCGAGTCAAGCACAATATTTTAATGCCACCATCCTTCACTAATACTCTTGCAATGTTATTGGATGTCTCCACCAAATCAGGAATATCAGCACTCATTCTAAACACTCCATTATGAGCAGCATAAATTGCTTTTATAAAAGTTCTGCCAAAATCCCTTTCAACCATTTTTAAAGGCATTTCTGTTGAACCAAATGTAATATCTAGATTAGGCTCAGTAGTCTTCAATTCCTTCTTTATGTTTTCAATTTCATCTAGGAGATTCTTTTCAACAAGCTCTAAATTATTCTTATCAGAAACTACAACAGCAAAACTTTCTCTAGGAATGGCATTTCGCAACCCTCCTCCATCTATTTCACAAATTTGAATTGTGTTAATTACAGAATAAAGCAGCCTGTTCATTATTTTGTTTGCATTGCCTAAACCTTCGTGAATTTGCATTCCTGAGTGCCCTCCATTGAGTCCTTTAACTTCAATTTTATATGCAATAAAATCTTCAGGTACGTTCTCTTCTGCATAAGTTCTTTTTGCTGTAACATCGATTCCACCAGCGCATCCAACTCCTATTTCATCATCCTCCTCTGTATCTAAATTCAATAAAATTTCACCTTTCAACAATCCGCCTTTTAAACCCATAGCGCCTGTCATTCCTGTTTCTTCATCAATGGTAAATAAGGCTTCAATAGCAGGATGTGCAATAACAT
>CALZKX010000299.1 GCA_945788155.1 uncultured Flavobacteriaceae bacterium | reverse complement strand
TTTATTCATAATTGTGTGATAGATAACTATTTGAATCATCATGAGTCTCCAGAAGATATAGAATTATATTTCTGTGGACCTCCATTAATGAACCAAGCCGTTCAAAAAATGGGAGAAGATTTTGGTATTCCAGACGAGCATATTAGATTTGATGACTTTGGAGGTTAGAATTCCTACGAAGGCAGGAATCTCACAATAGAAAGTCTGAAACTAAATATAGATTCCTGCCTTTGCAGGAATTTTAAAACCCAATACGAAAGTGTTGGGTTTTAAGCTTTTTTATATTTTTAAAAAGTCATACTCTTTATTTAATACTAGGTATTATTTCAATTTTATTTAGCGACTCAAGCCTTTAAAAAAAAAGCGTAACAAATAATTAAAATTATCGTCTCATTTGTAATGAGACTTTTTTTATATTTTGAACATTAACTAACCGTTATGAAAACCAAAACTATTTTTTATTCTTTACTCTTTGTACTCACTTTTTTAAGCTGTTCTAAAAGCGTTAATTATTCACAAGAATATATGGATAACACCTCTGGACGTTATTTGTATAATCAAGACGATATTATTGAAGTTTATTATGAAAATAATAAAATGTATTTTAAATGGCGAGGTGCCGAAAAAATAAGCCCAGTAGTTTTGGATGAAAAAACATTTATTTTAATCGAGATGAATCAAAAATTTCATTTTTTTCAACATCCAGAGACAAAAGAACGATACCTTGCTAAAATTCCTAAAGAAAATGAAAATCTCATTTCATACGATTATTTAAAAGTAGCAGATTCTTTTAAAACACCAAGCATGCACATTAAGGATAAGGAATATAATCAAGCACTTCTAGGTTATTTAGAAATTCAGAAACAAGATTCTACAAGTTTTTTAATCGAAGAAGGGTCTTTTAATAGTCGAGGATACCAATTTTTAAGAGATAAAAAGTATGACGATGCTATTGGTGTCTTTATGATTAATATTGCACTATACCCTGAAAGCAGTAATGTTTACGATAGTTTGGCCGATGCTTATGTAAGGAGCGGTGATAGTATTCAAGCCTACAATAATTATAAAATAGCATTACAACTTAATAACGAAAATAGAAGAGCAAAGCAATTTACCGAAGATTATAAAAAGAAGAATTTAGATTAAATGCGTATCAAACGCTAATAAAATATATGTGTTTATTATCCGTTATGCCAACCTTATTTTTCTAAAAATTTTTATCATGTTTGTATGTTTTTGACCCACCCCTTAACCCCTCCCAAGAGGGGAAAATGTAATGTGTTATTTTAATGAATTTAATTAGGTAAGATATTTAAATTATAAGCATTGTTTAATGAGGTTATTAAATTTTCAGCTAATCTTAACTGTTCTTTATATTCGGCTTCTGTTTTTAATCTATACATTTTTATTCCTGCAATTAAATTTTTTAATTCAATAATTGAATCTTCAGGAATCTTTAAGAATAGTTCATGGTTTAAAGGTAAATTAAATCGTATATCAGCCATAGCTTCAACGTTTATACCTTTCCAAATAATATTTGCCATAAGCCAAGAGGTTTCATCTTCGGCATTAGCCCAATAGGTAATTTTTTTTAACTGCATGTCATAAGCATTGAGCTGATTTGCAAGAGATTGATCAAACAGTTTTAATAATCCAGAGGTCACAATTTGTTGGTAGGTGCCTGTTGTTGGAAAAAAGGGGTTAGATTGACCAACAATATTAAGGTTTTTATAAATAGGTTTAATATCCCATTTATTTATAGGCATCGATATTAAATTTAATAAGGTGTCGCAACTTCTTATTTTTTCTTTACTAAAGGTTAGAGTGCTTTTTAAAAAATCAACATCTTTATTCAAATCTTCAATAAGTGATTTTGCCAATATAGTGGCAGTATTGTTCTCTTTTTTTTGTTCATTCCAATTATTAATACTTAAGGCAATTAGAATCCCAATAACCACCAGAACAATTTCACCAATGGCGTATTTAAAGTACTTGCCTGTTTTTCCTGTTTCCATAAGGTTGTAGCGTATTTTTCTAAAGAATTTAATCATTTGTTTGTTCACCCGTTAAAATTTCAATCGCCTTTCCAGACATTTTTTTTATCCTTTTACCTCTTATTTTTATAAAATGATAGAGCTCAAAATTATTTTTAAACTTTAAATTTTGGTGTATTAACCAATTTATCTTATTATTCTCATTTGCAGACCTACCAATTTTTTGATAAAAATCATCTGGATATCCCAAATACTTATCTTTTTCAACACCCTCTGCAATTGACTTGCTAACTACTTTTTCTATAATTATGACTAGTTGCTCTTGTTCAGATTCGAGTTGAATTAATATATTTCGTTGTTTACTAGTTAATAAATTAGAATTGCCTGAAGTTTTCATGTCTAAAAATGTATGGTTTACAGGAAAATACCTATAAAAGTATGATTCGGTATTTTTAGAACTATCAATTAATTTATCAATAGTATTACCTTGATTAAAAAAACTTAAATAGTTTGAAATATTGGCACTGTCTGTTTCAGTTTTTATAATTAATTCATTGATGTTTAATGTGTCCTTAACAAGATCATTTATAATTTGGTCTATATATACTTGAGATTTAATCTTTGTCTTCCTTTCTTCATTCCAATTATTCACTTGAAGCGCTAATAAAATTCCTACCATGACCAGAAGTATTTCTCCAATAGCGTATTTTAAGTATCTACCTTTTTTGTTTTCCATAAGAAGTGATTTGCGTATATGCCTGAAAAATTTAATCATAACTTTAATGCTTTGTCATTACGAGGAACAAAGAGACGTGGTAACCTTTTTGTTTTGAACACCAATTTATAAGATTGCCATGCTACGCTCACAATGACAATGATGATATGCCTAAAGAATTTAATCATTTGGTATATGGTTTCGTTATTTCTATAATTTGGTCTATTAAGACATCTGCCTTTTCAATTTCTTGAAAATTCATTTGGTGCAAGAATAAAAAGTTATCCAATAAATTTTCGTATTCTAATGATTGGAATAATGGATCATACGGTTTTTTTAATTTAGATTTTCCAGTCCATTCATAATTACCATTTATATCCATTTCTTTTAGTGAGATGTATTTAGACATGATAGGCAAAATTTTGTCGTAGCTCCAATTGTCTAAAGCGCGCTCTCTTATATTTACAGCGTCTAATTGCGCTTGCCATTGATATAATAGTTTAATGATATCTTTATCTCTAATAATATTCAAACGTCCTCCTTGTGTGATATTTAAAATACTTTGCGACGAAGAAGTAAACTGTGCAGCTGGAAGAGATTTGTAAAATATACTATCTAAATTGTGTTTTTGTAATTCGTTAACGTCACTACCCATTAAGGCCATTATTGCCTTATTAGCTTTCATAGCGCCTTTAATGGTGGTTATATTTGTAGTTGAAAGTGTTTTGTTTTCTAGAAACTCGTCATGCAAATTTGATAAAATGGTTTTTTCTTCAATCCTATCTAATCGTTTTTGATTCCAACTATTTATTTGTAATGCTAGTAAAATACCAACCATAACTAAGAGTATTTCACCAATAGCATATTTAAAGTACTTACCTGTTTTTCGTGTTTCCATGAGGTTGTATCTAATTTTTCTAAAGAATTTTATCATGTTTGTATGTTTTTTACCCACCCCTTAATCCCCTCCCAAGAGGGGAAAATGTAATGTGTTTTTCTAAAGAATTTAATCATAGAATAATGTATTGTCATCCTGAACTTGATTCAAGATCTCATTAATTGTGGATTCCGCATCAGGTGCGGAATGATAAAATGTTTTGCTTTGTTCCATAAGGTTATAGCGGATTTTTTATAAAGAATTTAATCATTCTTGATCGATTTTATATCTTCAGTAATTTTTGCTTGAACTTTTTTCATTTGAAGTAATGTAGTCCCAGTAAACTTTAAGAAGTTAATACGTTCGTAATATATATGTCTTATATGGTTTATGAAGTTAAGATTTTCCTTTAGTGCATTAAAATCTACAGGTTCTTTATAACTGACGGATTGCATTTCGTTTGGCCCTCCCGTAGTGCGCAATTCTCCAACAAATATTGGATTGGTAGTGAGATAGATTTGTTTCTTTAAATCCAAAGTTTCTGATACAAAACCATAATGAAAATCGTACAAGGTAACAATGGCAGCACGCAAGCTATCCGACTGTAATATCTCTAACCCACTAGATTTTAACGACTCATAACCAATCTTTTGTGGATAGAAAACGCCATATCGATTGATGTTGCCAAAAAGTGGTTCCATCTCAGTATTGTAAATAGAGTTTTTGTTTTCAAGAATAGTAAATAAAGTATTGTTTTGCTCTATCATAATACTATCAAATACCATCATAACCTTAAGATTCTGAATATCCTCTAGTAAATCGCTATTTATGCTCTGTAAAATCTTAAGTTCTACCTTCCTATCTTTCCTGTCTTCATTCCAATTATTTATTTGTAGTGCGATAAGGATTCCAATTACCACAAGAACAATTTCGCCAATGGCGTATTTAAAGTATTTTCCTGTTTTTCCTGTTTCCATAAGGTTGTATCTAATTTTTCTAAAGAATTTTATCATGTTTGTATGTTTTTTACCCACCCCTTAATCCTCTCCCAAGAGGGGAAAATGTATCGTGTTTTTCTAAAGAATTAATCATAGTTTAGTGATTTGACCTACTCCTTGGTCCCCTCCCAGGAGGGGATTTAGGGGTGGGTTTTGAAGAATATGGAAGAAGAATTTAATCATTGCTCATCAACATTGTTAGTGTTTTTTTTGTTCCTTTAAATAACGTGCTGCAACTTTAATAATCACTCGTAATATTAAAGCTGCAGCCACAACATATATGATGGTTTTGGTTTCCATAATTTGCTAAAACTAGTTTTTTATGGCTTCTCTTTTGTATAATTCTTTGGAAGCTTCTTCGTACTTATCGCCAGTATTCCAAACAGGAGTGGCTAAATCGTTGGCTATGTTTCGTCCAGCCAGTATGTAAGCTCTAAAAAACTTTAAGAGATAATCGTAGTCCAAGGTATGTGCTTCGTCTCCTGGTCTGTGATAATATTTGGTCACATCACCATTAAATGCAGTAAAACCTAAAGAAAACGTTGGTGCAGGAATGCCTTTTTTAGCAAAGTTTACATTGTCACTTCTATCAAATAAGCCTTGTTCTTTTGCAGGATCTTCAATGGCTTTTAGTCCAAAAGTTTCAGCTGCTCTAAAAATATTGTTTTCGGCAGTGGTTCTTGTCAACCCTACAACAGATATCAAAGACGTGTCATTGTAACCAGCATTATCACTATTAAAACAATACACCATTTGGTTTAATGGTAATACGGGATTTTCAACATAATATTGACTGCCTAATAAGCCTTTTTCTTCTCCAGTAAACAGAATAAATAAAGCAGAACGCTTTGTTGGATATTTAGCCAAGTTTTCTGCCATTGCTAAAACCGTTGTTGTTCCAACTGCATTGTCCCTTGCGCCATTATAAATGTTGTCACCAGTTTCGTCTGGAGCACCAATACCAACATGGTCGTAATGCGCAGAATAGATAATGTATTCGTTTTTAAGTTTTGGGTCAGTACCTTCTACCACACCAATCACGTTTTGAGATATAACTGGCGCTTCCATCTTTTCGCCAATAGTCATTTTAGAGCTAATGGTTTTAAGTGTGCTTACTTGTTCTGCTATTTTCCCTTCTTTATCCAACACCCAAACGTAGGTAAGTTTATTGCTATTGTTATCACTATCTCCTAGGTCAACAGATAAGCTTGGTTCATTAAAATTATGGTCAATAAAGCTCCACATATTATCATCGGTATTCAGGAGTTCTATAATTGCAGTCACGCCATGTTCTTTAGCTAACTTTTGTTTTTGTCTTCGTAACCCAAAGGCTGCTCTTGTATCGTTGGTTTCAGAGCTTCCTGCTTTTACAACAATTACTTTACCATTTAAGTCTTTGTTAGTGTAATCATCCTCCAGGCCATAGTTTAAGTAGATGGCATCAGCACTTGATGTCATTGCAGAGACATCAAGAAAAACAAAATTTGATAGAGCTTGATTGTTAATGTTAATTGAAGCCTCTTTTGGTGGAGACACACGTTTTAGTTTTACTTCTTGGTAATACGTTCCAGTTTTTGGGTTTGGCTTTACACCATAACCACGAAGCGTATTTGCTAAATATGATGCAGCTATTTTAAGTTCTGGTGTGCCAGTTGCTCTGCCTTTTAAGGCATCGTCTGCCAGAAAATAGATATGACCTTCTATATCACTTTTACTAATGGTTTCTTTTACTTTTTCAATTTCGGTTTGTGCTGATAACGCGATTACGCTAACAAGCGAAAATAATAATGCTAATTTTTTCATGTGTGTTTATTTCTGTTGTTTATGTGTTTTATTTCTTATCCCATTTTGCCATCGCCATCGATGTCTTGAACAATATGTGTTTCAAGAGCTACTAAGGTTTTTTTAAGTAATGCCTTTGTGTTTTTAAGTTCGGTTTCAAGTTGCTCAACACGTTCTTCTAAACTGTTGGCTTTGTCTTCTTGTTTTTGTAATTCGTCTTGTTGGATTAAATCCCAAAAAATTCCCATGATTTTTATTTTTTTCTTGTTTGTAATTCTATCTCGATGTCTTGTATTAAATCTTTAATTGAATTCATTATGTCTTTGTAAAATTCAAAGCCTCTTTTTCTTTGTCTAATAATCATGCTTAGTAAATTTTTAAACTCTTCATTTTGCTTTAAGCTTTCAAAATCATTAGGTCTTGAAAGGAATAAGGATTCATTGTGTAATCGCCTAATATGTTTTGAGAAAAAAGGTGTTACTACAGTTTGATTTAGATTCCATTCACTTTTATCATAATCATTTACTAGAATGGAGAATTGTACCTCATGCATGTCTACAATAGTATTTTTGAGGGTTTCGTTGCTAATAATGTCTAGGCCTTTGGATTGTAAAGAGTTATATGCAGTTGATATAATAAATGGGCCACCCCAAAATGTCAACCTACCAAAAGCATCATCTAGTTCGTTGTTATAAGAATGGTTGTTATTAATATACTCTTCAATTTTAAGGTATTGTATAACATCTTTATGATTTAACAATGTGTCGTTCTCGAAATTGGCTAAGGTAGTTTCAAGATTTGTTTTTATATCAAAAAGTACTTTTAGTTCTTCATTTTGTAGCTTTCTGTTTTCATTCCAGTTATTAATACTTAAGGCGATAAGAATACCAATAACCACAAGCACGATTTCGCCAATGGCGTATTTAAGGTATTTACTGGTTTTTCCAGTTTCCATTAGGTTTCTTCTTATTTGTCTAAAAAACTTTATCATATCATCATATTTAAGTTAAGTCTTGTATCCTTACCAAAGGTCTACTAGACCTTTGATTTTTCAAAGGAAAAATGATGTTCAGATAGTGTCTAAAAAACTTAATCATAGTTTCAATTTTATTATGTCCCATTTTGGACATAAGATTGGTAGCTCCATGTTTGTAGATTTGTTTTTGTGCCTTTAGGGACAGGATATATTATTGCATTTTCTATAACATTGCATTTATATATCGTACCTAAAGGCACGAGGTGTTGCATTTGTTTTGTTGCTACTACCAATATGTTGTTCCTATCGGAACAGGTTTTGATTTCGCCAATGGCGTATTTAAGGTACTTAGCTGTTTTGTTCTCAAAAATTAATTGTTGGCGTATTCGCCTAAAGAATTTAATCATGTACTTACAATATATGTAAGTGGTTTTAGTAAAAGTAGCTTTGGTTGGTAATAGCATTTAAAGTTAAACAAATTTTTATTCCCACGAAGGTGGGAATCTCAAATTAAACATAGCCAGTCATTATTCATTTCTTATTTTTGCAACATGAACATAGCTTTAACAGAACAAGAATTGCATAACCTTGCCATGAACCACGTTGGTAAAGATTTAGAAAAGCGTGGTTTTGAGTTTATTGCAGTAAATAGTAAACTTAAAAAGCATCCACAGTTTGTGTGTATCGATAAAACCAAACAGTACTTTTTTGTAATTGTACGCGCAGTAAAACTTCCGGAAAACCCAAACAATTACGATGTGGTTTGGATGGAAACATTTAAAAAACATGCTCGCGAGAAAGATGCTAAAGTACTTTATGCAGGCATTGCACTTGGTAACCCTGATGGAGAGGAATTACCGATTTATTTAAATGAAGAATATTTGTGTGAGTATAATGGTATTCAGTTTATAGAAACTAATTTTAATTAAAATGAAGAACATAGTTAAGTGTTTAATATTGGTTTTAGTAATCACGTCTTGTAAAGATGATATTCAACATAAACGCCTTGTAGGTAATGTTTTTGGCACTTCTTATTCAGTACAATATGCAGCTTATGAGACTAATGTTAATTTTCAAGAACAGTTTGATAAGTTGTTTTATATCATTAACAAATCGATGTCAACTTATCAGGCTAATTCCATTATTTCTAAAATAAATAGAAATGAAGAAGTGTCTATCGATTCACATTTTAGAAAAGTTTTTGATGCTTCTAAAGAAATTTTCAAGGCTACAAATGGCGCATTCGACCCAACCATAGGCATTATGGTCAATGCTTGGAATTTTGGTCCAGAAGGTGCTATAGAGAATTTAGATAAACCAAAAATTGATAGTTTAATGTTAACTGTTGGGCTCGATAAAGTTGAACGTTTTGATGATAAAATAGTTAAGCAAAACGAAAGGACAATAATAGATTTTAACGCCATAGCAAAGGGTTATGGAGTCGATGTTATTGCTAATTTTTTAGACACTCAAAATGTAGAGAATTATTTGGTTGAAATTGGAGGAGAGATTAGAGCAAAAGGGATTAATGCCTCTAGCGGAAACCCATGGAAAATTGGTGTTGAAAACCCAAATTTCGATGGCACACAAACCATAATGAAAACGATATCATTAGCCAATGAATCTATGGCAACATCTGGAACTTATAGAAAGTTTAAGGTGGATGAAAATGGAAATAAATACGCACATATTATAGATACCAAAACAGGCTATCCAAGTAAAACTAACTTATTGAGTATATCTGTGATTACTAAGGATTGTATGACAGCCGATGCCTATGCTACGGCTTTTAAATCTATGGGAATAGATAAAGTAACATTGTTTTTAAAAGAACATCCAGAGCTTAAAGCGTTCTTGATATTTGAAAACGATAACAGTGAGTTACAAACATTGACTTTAAATGGTTTTCCTGAAAATGAATAATGTGTACACTGTCATGCTGAGCTTATTGAAGCATCTTTCAATTGAGATGCTTCACTTTGTTTAGAATGACATACTATTTTGTCACTACAGGAATAATCTCACCTTTCGCTAAACAAAATCTTGTAATGTCTTCTTTTGAAAGTTTTGAAGTATAATCTACTTCTTCAACCTCAAAACCTATACCACGAAGTTTATTAAAGTAATCACGACCATAAATACGCACATGATCGTATTGACCAAATATTTTGGCGCGTTCAACTTTATCAGTAATCAAATCATCTTCAAAAGTAGTCTCTCGATTTAAATCTTGCGGGATTTGAAATATTCCCATACCTCCTGGTTTTAAGACACGATATAATTCTTGCATAGCTTTGGTATCATCAGGAATATGCTCCAAAACATGATTGCATAAAATAACATCGTAGCTATTATCTTCAAAAGGGAGATTGCAAATATCTGCCTTAACATCGGCAATTGGCGACTCTAAATCGGTAGTGGTGTAATCCAAATTTTTTAAATCCCTAAAATGTTTCAAAAAACATTGCTCTGGCGCAAAATGCAACACCTGTTTTTTTGCCGAAAAGAAATCCGTTTCATTTTTAAGATACAACCATAACAATCTATGCCGTTCTAATGAAAGTGTAGAAGGTGATAGGGCATTGTTGCGTTGTTTGCCATAACCATAAGGTAGAAAGCTTTTAAAACTTTTACCATCAATTGGGTCTGTATAAGTATTTCCTTTTAAGAAAAAAGCTAAAAAAGGGCGAGCAGTATAGCTCAATCTTATTAAGAAAGGTCTTGGTAAAAAGTTTAATATGTATTTGAAGAGTTGTTTCACTGAGATTCGCAGAATTTTTGCAGAGATTCACAGAGATGTTTTTTGTGTTTCATTGAGGTGTGTTTATAAATCGTTTTATTCCGTTTTTTAAAAGTTTTGTATGAAAATTTATAAGTAATCCTAATGGATAATTTCCTAATTTTAAATATGTTAGTATTTGAGCAAAATGAACATCTGTAAAATACTCAACTGTTTTAAGTACTATTACAATTTTGTTTTCTACAAGCAAATCTATTCTGTAACCATGATCTAATTTTATATCTTTATAAATAATAGGAAGCGCAATTTCTTTTTTTACGTTTAAATCTTTAGATTTCAGTTCAAAAAGCAAACATTCTTGATAGGCAGATTCTAATAATCCAGGACCAAGTGCTTTATGGACTTCAATAGCACAGCCAATAATTGTTTGAGTTAATTCAGTTTTCATGTTATTTCACAAAGATACACAGAGTTTTTTGAAGAGATTACAGAGTTGGTTAAGGTTTATTAAGTTATGCTTTTCTTAATATTGTTTTATCAAATTTGGTATTCTTTTCTCGGCGTATCTTTGTGTTTCTCTGGGAACCTCTATGAAATAACAAAATTAGTTTTCTAATTGTGCATCAATAGAGATTATTAATTCTTCAGCAAGTTTGATAGTGTCTTCAGCAAAGTTTGAAACACGATGCGCAAGTGTTAATTCCAAATTTGCCAATCGGTAATATTCTTCAGTTTTTATGTGTTTTAATAAAAGCTTCTGATCAAATTCCGCAATAAAATCTGGATTATTTGTATTAAAAGCTGTAAAAGAATTGGTAAAATTAATATAACCACTTATGTAATTTTTTGAAGCTTTTGATTGAGCAATATTATTCTCGAAATAATTAACGATTTCAGTTCTTAATTTATCACTTTCTATTTTTCTTAAATTACCAGTACTTATAAGTTCGTTATAGGTATTTTTACTTAAATTCCATGAGGCATTTCCAAAAACACCACCATAACCAATATCTTTTAAAAATTGAAGCGTATCTTTAATAGCATAATTACCTTGGTAATAGGTTTTGCCTTTTTCAAGACTTTCTACTTTGCGTTTATATCTACCAAGGATGTAGGTGTTTGTCCAATTTATATCAAATTCAATATCTTTTTTAAGTCTTGTGAGATATTCTTTTTCAAGAATGCGGTCTTTTCTTTCTTGGTTCCAATTGTTAATACTTAATGCGATGAGAATACCAATAACAACAAGAAATATTTCACCAATGGCATATTTGATGTACTTGGATGTTTTGTTTTGTTCCATAAGAGTGTAACGTATTTTTCTAAAAAACTTAATCATGCTTCAAACTATATTTATAAGTAATCCTCTCGTACCGGAAAAAATATATCTGTTACTTTACAAAATGATAGTGCTTTGGCAGAGTGAGGTATATTAGAGGGTATGTTAACTATCATGCCAGAGGTTAAAATAGTTACAGTGCCATTTATTGTTAATTCCAGCGATCCTTCTATAACATGTGTAGTTTGTTCGTGCCTGTGTGAGTGGGTGGGTAAAATGGCTCCTTGTTCTAATTCTACAAATCCAATAGTATTGTTTTTTGTATGTACAAATTGTGCTTTAATTCCTGAAAGCAATTCTTGTTGTTTAATTTGAGCTATTTGTTTTACCATAATTATAAAACCATAGGTTGTTTTCTAAATTCCTCTTCCTCATTACTCTCAATACCTAAAGCTTCATAAATATATGCAAATGTTGAAAGCAATTCTGGTTTTCCATCTACAATAGCAACATCATGTTCAAAATGTGCACTTGGTTTACCGTCTAAAGTGGTAATGGTCCAGCCATCACGATGTTGTTTAATACGATGTGTACCCATATTTATCATTGGCTCAATGGCAACAACCATACCTTCTATAAACTTTTTACCACGACCTCTACGACCATAATTTGGCATTTCAGGATCTTCATGCATTTTTCGTCCTATACCATGACCAACCAATTCCCTAACCACGCCATAACCATGAGATTCGCAATACTGTTGAATGGCATAACCAACATCGCCAACTCTATTGTTAACTTTAAATTCTCTAATGCCAACATAGAGAGATTCTTTGGTCACTTGAAGTAGTTTTTTAGTTTCAGGATCAATCTCACCAA
>CALZKX010000298.1 GCA_945788155.1 uncultured Flavobacteriaceae bacterium | reverse complement strand
TCTCTAATTTTGACTCTCTAACAGTAAATATTATTTTTTTAGGATTGCGGTAAATGAAATTATAAATAATAAACTCCCTAAAAAAATTGGTTCTACCTCGAAAATCAATAATAAAATCAAAGTTGTTATTTTTAATAACTTTTCTAAAGCTTAAAAATTGATAATACTTATCTAAAATTTTACTAGATGTTTTGTCGCTATTTAACACAACATAATTACCTTTATAAGTGAAGTCTTTTTTATCCTGTAAAGCAATAAATGTCACCTCATAATTTAATTTGTCAAGTATTAAGGATAGCATAGCAGCCGAACGCTGAGCACCTCCTTCGGCAAGGTGCTTAACAACAATTGCTATGTTTTTACTTTTCATTTTGTGATAAATTTAGCTATTCAATAATGTAAGCCATTGTGGCCCAATATTATTTATTTCAAATTTTTCAACACTTTTTAAAGCATTTTTTTTACAATGTTTATGCAAATCATAATCCTCTATCAAAGTATTCATTCCGTTAGTTAGTGCTTCAACATTTTGATGCTCTATTAAAAGTCCATTTATATTATGTTGAATAATTTCATTAAGGCCAATTGGGCAATTAAAGGCCACTACAGGAGTCTCACAAGCTAAAGCTTCAATTAGAACCATCCCAAAACCTTCATATTTGCTTGACATAACTAAATATTTGGCGTGTTTAATATATTTAAAGGGATTGTTCTTAAACCCCAAAAAATGAACTTTACTTATAACATTATTATTTCTTGCGCAAATTTTTAATGATTCTAATAAAACGCCTTCTCCTAAAATAACTAAATGAATTTCTTTACTTGCTAATTTTGATTTTGCATAAGCTTCTATAAGTTTGTCGAATTGTTTTTCATTTGTGTTAAATTGACCAACTCCAATAATATAATTATAATTTAAACATACATTATCGTTTAATTTATTCTGTATCTGTTGAATACTTATTGAATTATAAATCATCTCAACATTTTTTAGTTTAGGGTATTTTTTGAGAATCATATCTTGCATACCTTCAGTAATAGCTATAACCTTAAAACTTTTTCCAAAAATTAGTTCTGTCCAAAATTTAGATTTAGGTAAATATACTTCTAACTGGGAGCTATGAACTGTGTAAATAGTTTTGGTATTGTAAATAAATTTGGAGATAAGTAACTCTTGAATAATGCTTTTCCTAAATCTAAAATCAATAATGTAATCAAAACAATGCGTTGTAAAATATTGCTTTAAATGGATAAAGCGCTTTATTTTATTAAATATCGTATTCGATTCACTTTTTATTTTGCCAAGATTGAAAAGTGTGCCAGAAAAGTCGTAACCAATGTCGTTATGAAAAATAACAATATGTACTTCTATACCTTGTTCAAATAAATAGTTTGATAAATTCGCCAAAACTCTACCGCATCCGCCTCCGTTTAACCTAAATCCTACTAAAGCGATCTTTTTACTTTTCATTTAGACTAACAATATTTATTAAATTAAGCCATTTTTTACCTATAACATCAATTGAATATTTATGTACACTTTTTAAAGCATTATTTTTGCAATGTTTATACAAATCAAGATCTTCTACAAAGGTATTCATTCCACTAGTTAATGCTTCAACATTTTGATGTTCTATTAAGAGTCCATTTTCTTTAGTGTTTATTGCATCCTTGGGGCCAGTAGGGCAGTTAAATGCAACTACAGGAACACTACAAGCTAATGCCTCTAAAACAACCATTGGCAAACCTTCAAACTCACTTGATAAAACAAAATATTTAGATTTCGAAAAATATTTATAAGGATTTGTTTGATATCCTAAAAAATGTACCAATTTTTCAACATTATAATTTTTTGCTACAGATTTTAAATATTTAAGTAATTTACCTTTTCCTAAAATAACCAGATGAATGTTTTTCTTTGGAAGAACAGATTCTGAATACCCTATAATTAATTTATCAAACTGTTTTATATTAACATCGTACAATCCAGCTCCTATAATATATTCAAAGTCTAGATCGATGTCCTCCTTTGCTTTATCTACAATTTCATTAATATTTATGGGATTTGGCATTGTTGAAACATTTTCCAGCTTTGGATACGTAAGCTTAGTTGCTTTTTCCATTTCTTTTGTTAAAGCTAACAGCCTAAAGCAACCTCCATAAATTGCATTTGCCCAAAAATTTGATTTTGGCAAATAAACATCTAATTTTGAACTATGTATTGTATAGATTGTTTTTTTTCTATTATAAACAAATCTTGAAATCAAGAACTCTTTAAGTATGCCTTTTCTAAACCTAAAATCAATAATAACATCAACGCTTTGTTGCTTCATGTATCTTCTAAATACCAAAAAACGTTTAATTTTATTAAAAATAGTCATGGGATCACTTTTTATTTTTCCGAGGTTTAACAATGCCCCAGAATAATCATAACCCAATTCATCTTGCACAATAATATTATGAACCTCTAAATTTTGCTCATGCAAATAATTAGAGATGATTGACATAACTCTAGCGCCTCCACCAATATGTAAATGAAACCCAACTAAAGCTATTTTTTTCTTACCCATTATTTTTTCTAAGTTTCACCAAAAATAAAATGATTAATTTATTTATTCTATTTTTCTTTATCCTAATTTTATGCAATAAAATAGTTTCTAATAATAATGTTATTATCTGTACATCTTATAACTTACAATAACGAGCAATATATTGAAGACACACTTCAATCTATTTTGAAACAAATCGTGGATTTTGATTATGAAATTGTTGTTGGTGATGACTGTTCAACCGACAGAACTTTAGAAATTATAAATACGTATGCTACAAAACATCCAAACCTATTTAAGATAAAAAAAAATGAAACTCAACTAGGTATTCTAAGGAATTTCAAAACAACTCTAGATAGATGTAAAGGCACTTACGTATTTGATATTGCTGGCGATGATAAGCTAAAGGCAATTGATGCGTTACAAAAAATGGTAAATATTCTTCATAACGATGCTAGCTTAGGGTTTGTGGACACAGGCTTTGATAGTTTTAATGTAGAATCTAAAACTACTATGGTTTTCAAAAACCAATGTATTTTAAATAGCTCTAAAGAAAACTATATAGAAGCGGTATTATTAGGTGAAATTATCCCTATTGGTCATTGCTACAGAAAAGAATACTTATACAAATATGTTGATTTTGAAACCTACATAAAAATGAACATTGCTATTGAAGATTATCCAATTTTGGTAGATATGATAATGAATACAAATTTTGAAAGAATAAATGAATCTTTACACACTTATACAGTACACTTGAACTCATATTCGCATCAGCAAAATATTGAAGAGCAGATTTTTCAATCAAACCAAATGAACGATTTGTTTAATTTCTTTTCAGAAAAATATAGTTTTCCAGAAAAATTAAAAAATAAATTCTCCAATTGCCATTATAAAACGCTTTTATATTACGCTCGTGTTTCCCTTAATGGAGAAATGGCAAAAACAGTTTACAGAAAAATAAAACATAAAAGCTTAAAAGATAGAATTCGTTTTTTAGGAAGTCAATACTCGTTTTTTAGAATATTATTCTCGTTAAGGAGAAAACTATTTTTCTTTTGATAAAAACCTATCTAAATTTCTAATATAATCATCCTTATCGTAAGTTTCGGATGCAACTACCAAACATATAGCACCAGATGAAAACTCTTCTATTTCCCTCCATACCATGTTAGGAATTAACAACCCCTTATTAGGTTTGTTTAAAGTAATTGTTTGCTTATTTCCATGAGTATCTTTTAAAACCACATCAAAACTACCACTAATGGCTATTAACAATTGTTGTAGTTTTTTATGTGCATGACCTCCTCTATAAGAGCCACTTGGCACATCATATAAATAATAAACACGCTTTATATTAAAAGGGATAACATCGTTTTCAATAACCGAAAGGTTTCCTCTAACATCAGTTATTTTTGGAATATCGATTATTTTAATATTGCTTAAACTCAATTATTAATTTCTTTTAAATTTTTGCTTTATAGTAGCGATTAAATCTGTTTTTTTATCTAACCTATGAATGCTAAAAATACTTGAAGAAACTATAATAACAAACAATAATCCATATTTTAAATATAAATTATTAAAATGTATTGCCATAAAAGCCCCTAAACAAAGTATTAAACACACTAATAGTATTTTATAAAATTCGTTTTCAAATGTAAATATATACTTGCTTTTAGTTATAATTTTCACACCTATTAAATATATAATATAATAAGCCAAATAACTTATACCAACTCCTGTAAGCCCTCCATACACATATCCAAAAACACTCATTATTAACAGTAATAAATTAAAACCGACTTCGGTTGTTATATATAATTTCGAATCTCCTTTTGCTATAAGAATAAAACCCATAGACCAAGATACCGCTTTAAATAATGTGGCTAAAATCCCAAACGTAAGAATACCTATTATTGGCATAAATTCTTTCGAAAATAACAAACTGATAATGGTAGGAATAAAAGCCAAAAATATCACGATTATTGGAGTTAATAGCAAAACAGCCACATAAGCTTGTTGGTTTACTACTTTTAGCATGGTTTCTTGCTCATTAACAACAGAAGACAATCTTGGAAAATAATCTTTGCTCATAGCAGTAAAAATAACACCTACATAAGCATTTATTATTATAAAGGCAGCGTTATAAAAACCAACCTCATCAATACCACCTTTATTAGTTATAAAAATTTGAATGCCATAAATTGTTATAATAGTTGCGAGACTTCCTAAGCTCAATACAAAACCCAACTTCATCATAGATTTTCCTTGATTTAATGTGTCTTTTAATGAAAGTTTAGGATGCTTTACAATTTGCTTTTTAGAAAAGAACCATGAAAAAAAATAGGTAAGTATGGATATAGAAATTATCGCTGGTACAATGCCACTAATACCATAATAATAATACAATGGAACAATGACTAATAAGCTACCAAAACTTCCCCATAATGAGGCCTTTGCAAGTTTTTTTAATTTTCTTAATCCTTGTAATATAGCGAGGTTCCCAACGGTTAATTGATTAAATAACACAGCCAATGACAAGAGCATAAAAGAAACTGTATGCGATGCATTACCAAAAGCTAATTGGCTTAGCCATGATGATAAAACAATGGTGATAAGGGCTCCCAATATTCCTGTAATCCAACATAATCGCCTTAAAACGTTGATGATTTTTTCAACTTTAGCTTCATCATGTCCTTTTAAAGCAGATATCTCTTTTACTGCACTAACATCTAAACCTAACTTTGAAAAACCAATGATAACATTTAACGTTGAATTTAATACACCAACAATCCCTATTCCTGCTGGACCAATAAGTATTGCTGCCAATTTAGATTTTGCTATAGAAATTAAAACACCTAAAATTTGAACACCACTAAATAAAGACGTTGTTTTTAAAATATCGCGATATGAATTTTTATTCGTCATGCTCAGAAATTACACCAAATAGCGAACTACTAAAAATTATTAATATAATTATAAAATACATAACATAACTAACAAAATGCCCAATGTTTGCTCCCACAACGCCATATATATCTATAAAATATAAACTTGTAAAGTATGTTATTAAGACTAAAAATAATTCTGTGATAATAAAATGCCAAAACATTTTTTTAGCAATAAAGTTGTAAGCTATTAAAACAGATAAAATTTTTATAAAATCTCCTAATAATTGCCATCCAAACAACTCTTTAACAGGTAAAAAATCATCAGATAAAAATAGAATTATTAAAAATGGTTTGAGCAAATAAATTACTAAAAGCCCTAAACCAAAAACTGGAGCAATTGTCTTATAAAAACTAAATATCTCTGCTCTAAACTCTTTCTTATCTTTAATTTCAGCAAATCTTGGTAAAAAATAAAGTGTCATTAGTGAATTTACAAACATTAAATAATAGATTGAAATCCTATTCATTGCTTCCCAATAGCCAGCACTATTCATACCTTGAGTAGTAATTATATAATTTCTAATACCAATTGTTACTAAAGGTAACACTATACCAGATACCACAGCCATTAATACAAATGGGCCAAATTTCTTCATCCATTGAAAATCAATATTTTCAATTTTAATTTGATTTATTAAACTTCTTCTGTTTAAAATACCAACTAGTGTAATTAAAAAGATGAGTGATGGCGAAATAACCACCGAAATAAGTGCACCATCTATATTGTTTTTCCAAATTAACAGCAAGGTCACTCCTAATCCCATTATTTGCCCAATAATATTAATGACCAGCAGTATTCTATACTTAGAAAATCCATTCATTATAGAAAAACAAAACATGTTTAAGGAATAAAATGGGATGGCAAGAGCCATTATTTTTATGATATAGGCAAAATCGTAATTATTAGAAAACAAAAATATGTTAACTCTTTCGGCATTGTAATAGCACATTAAACTCACTAAAACTGTAGCAAAAAAACCTAAATAATAAGCTGTAGAAATGGTTTTGCTTAACTTAGTAGCATCCTCTTTAAACTTACCTATATATTTTACAACACCATTATAAAGTCCAACAGTTGCAAAGGTTTGAATTGAGGTAAAAAAACTTCTTAAATTCCCAATAAGCGCCATTCCTTCGGCGCCAATAAAAATGGCAATGAATTTTGTAGTTAAGAATCCAGAAATGATTTTTGTTAAAACCGTCGCAGAGTGTAACCAAGCAACTTTTACCAAAACTTTGCTGTTAATATATTTTAGAAACTTTTTCAACTAGTAGGCGTTTATATGTTCAATAACTATTTGTATGTCTTTGTTTGTCATTGTTGGGTACAAGGGCAAACTTACAACTGTTTTATGAATTTGCTC
>CALZKX010000297.1 GCA_945788155.1 uncultured Flavobacteriaceae bacterium | reverse complement strand
ATTTACCTTAATCGAATAAAAATAAACTTAACAAAATTGTAATAGCATGAAAAAAATTACACTACTAGCCTTACTTATGTGGGCATCTTTATTTTACGGACAAACTTATTTAAGCGAAGGTTTTGAAACCAGTGTCCCACCAACAGGTTGGACAGATGAAGCTGGACCTGGTGATATTTCAGGTTATCCTTGGCAGCAACAAGCTGAATATACGAACAGTGGAAAAACATTTACACCACTTGTTGGAACATCTTCTGCTTTTTATAATGAATTATTTAATCTTACTCATGGAGAAAATGCAGGTAGCCCTGTTGCTAAAGATAAATGGCTGATATCGAGTGCTATGGATTTAAGTTCAGCAACAAATCCTGAAATTAGATTTTATGAAACAACTAGATCTGGTGATTTCCTGACTAATCAATTTCATGTTTATTACTCTATAACTCATGATGGGTTTACTTTTGATGATACTCAATGGGTTGATCTTGGAAATACGCCTAATACTTGGGTCACAGGACCTGATGATTTTGTTTGGAAACAAAGAATAATTGATTTATCAGCGGCAAATAATAATTCTAGCGTTTATATTGCATTTAGATATAGAGGAACTAATGATGTCGAGTGGTATATAGATGAAGTATTAGTAAGAGAAACGCCGACTTGTATTGAACCATCTTACGGAACCATTTCAAATGTTTTGTCAACTAGTGCTGATTTCTCTTGGACTTCTGGACCTGGTGGAACAGAAACTCTTTGGGATGTAAATTTATTAGATATTACAGGAGGAGACAGTAATCCAGATGTTGATGGTACAATAACAAATACACCAGGTGATCCTAGTGCTAATCAATTTCCGTTCACATCATTAACGCCTGGTAATATTTATGCTGCTTATGTTAGAGCAGATTGTGGTGGTGGAGATAAAAGTATTTGGAACGGTCCTTTTACCTTTAATACTCAAGGAGTAAATGATGACTGTTCTGGAGCTATTTCTGTAGTACATGAATCGGGTGTTGCAATTCCAGGTGGAGCAGTGTCAACAAGTGGAAGTATTGATGGAGCGATTGGTACAACAACATCTACTTGTGCTGGTGGAACACCAAATAACGATGTATGGTTTTCTTTTCAAGCAACAAGCACTGTAGCTACGGTTTTAATTGAAGCTTCAGCAACTTTTGACGCCGTACTTGAAGTATTTGATGCTTGTGGTGGTACACAAATTGGTTGCGTTGACGGTGGAACCGAAAACCAAGGTGAGGAATTGACTGTCTTTGGATTAACTCCAGGCTCAACTTATTATATTAGAGTTTATGATTGGTATAGTACAATTCCAGCTAATGGAGATTTTAGTTTAAAAGTTTATAGAAATGTTCCTTTAGGTATTGAAGATAGTGTAAATGTTAATGAATTTAAACTATATCCAAACCCTGTACAGGACAAGCTTAACTTAAGAGCTCAGGATAATATAGAAAACGTTTCTATTTACAATATGTTAGGACAAGAAGTTTTACGTCAAACTCCTAATAAAAACTCAAGCGAAGTAAATATGTCTGCTTTACAAACAGGTTCTTACTTTGTGAAAGTTACCATTAATGGTGTAACTGAAACTAAGCAAATAATTAAAAGATAATATCTTAATTATATAAAACTAAAGCCTCGTTTTTTCGAGGCTTTTTTTATGCGCCATTTTTAGCAATGTAATATCTGTGCTTTCGTTACCTTTGCATTTATATGATTACAGACGACATATCATTTATAATTCCAATTTTTAACAGACCAGAAGAAGCAAAAGAACTTTTGGAAAGCTTTGCTGCTTTAGATGGCGACAAAAATTTTGAAATAGTTATTGTGGAAGATGGCTCAGAAGTTAGATCAGAGTCTGTAGTTAAAGAATATAAATCGCAATTAAACATTTCATATTATTTTAAAGCCAATTCTGGTCCTGGAGATTCAAGGAATTTTGGAATGAAACAGGCTAAAGGCAGTTACTTCATAATTTTAGACTCCGATTGTGTGCTCCCAAAACAATATTTGACCAACGTTTTAAATAGTTTAAATGAATATTATGTAGATTGTTTTGGAGGTCCAGATGCTGCTCACGAATCTTTTAGTAACATACAAAAGGCAATTAATTTTGCTATGACATCTTTTATTACAACAGGTGGTATAAGAGGGAAATCTTCTAGTATTAATAAGTTTCAGCCAAGAAGTTTTAATATGGGAATCTCTAAAAAGGCTTTTGAAGCAACAAGAGGTTTTGGACGCATACACCCTGGAGAAGACCCAGATTTGTCTATAAGACTTTGGAAACTTGGCTTTGAAACAAAACTAATACCAGAAGCTTATGTGTACCATAAACGTAGAATATCATGGCATAAATTTTATAAGCAAGTGTATAAGTTTGGCTCAGTTAGACCAATTTTAAACAAATGGCATCCTAACACTAAAAAAATAACCTATTGGTTTCCTAGTTTGTTCTGTTTAGGAATAGCTGTGTCATTATTAGCATTGATTTTTAAAATAACACTACCCATATATTTGGTTTTGTTGTATTTTGCTTTAAGCTTTATTATAGCGTTATTTAAAACTAAAAAACTAGCAGTATCTATATTAGCAATAATAGCAATATTAATCCAGTTTTTTGGCTATGGTTATGGGTTTTTAAAATCGACTTTAAAGCTTCAGTTTTCTAGTAAAAGTACCGAGATATTATTTCCGAATTTATTTTTCAAAGACATTAAATGAAAATTTTTAAGCAAAATATACTATCGTATTTTAAGAGTAAAAGGCTTAATGTATTTCTGCTTTTTGTGATACTTGCCTTTTTATTTTCTGTGCTTTCAAAGCTTTCTCAAAGATATACGCATAGTTTCACATTCAAAATTAACGCAATTAATGTTCCCGAAGGCCATGTTATTTTAAACGACTCAACCAATACAATGACCATTGCTTTAACGACGTATGGGTTTAGACATATTAAATATTATTTAAGACAGACGGAAATAGATGTTGATTTTAGTGCTTTAGATAGAACAGCAACACATTACAAATGGATAGAATCTAATGAATTATCTGAAATAATCAACCAATTTGATGCAAATACAGATATAGAAAATGTCACTCCAGATACAATAGTTTTTAGGTACGATGTTAATTCTGTGAAGATGGTACCAGTAAAATTAGTTTCAAATATTAAGTTTTTGGCTGGATACGATGTTATTAATGATTATCAATTAGAACCAGATTCTGTAAAATTGATTGGGCCAAAATTAATGGTAGACTCAATTTCTGAGATTAAAACAAAATCACTCAATTTAGAGAATGTTAATACAAACATTAATGATATTGTTCAATTAAATTTACCTAAAAGTCTAACAGAAATAAAAACTTCTAAAAACACAGTTGAAGTAAAAGGAACAGTAGAAAAATTTACAGAAGGAACTATAGACGTACCAGTTAACGTTATTAATGTGCCCGAAAACATAGAGATAAATTTTTATCCAAAAACAGTTCCTGTAATTTTTTATACTAGCATGAGTAATTTTAAATCTGTTTCCTCAAGTAATTTTTTGGTACAATCCGATTTTAGCACCATTAAAGATAACAACACGCATTTGGTGCCAAGTATAGTAAAACAGCCAGATAATATTAAATATGCAAAACTAAATGTAAAACAAATTGAATTCATAATTGTTAATTAAAATAATGATGAGCAAAATTATAGGTTTAACAGGAGGAATAGGTAGTGGAAAAACGACGGTTGCAAATATGTTTTTAAAACTTGGTGTACCAATATATATTGCAGATGTTGAAGCTAAAAAGTTAATGAGCAGATCCAAAATAATTAAAAGAAAACTCATTAAATTATTTGGTGAAGATGCTTACTTAAATGATAATTTGAACAAACCCTTTATTGCCAAAAAAATTTTTAACAGTAAAGAACTCTTGGAAAAAATGAATGCTATTGTTCATCCTAAAGTTGCTGCTCATTTTAAGCAATGGGTCGCAAAACAAACAGCACCTTATGTGATTAAAGAAGCAGCAATTTTATTCGAAAATAGTAGTTATTTACAATGTGATGCTGTTGTGTTAGTTGTAGCTAATGAAGAAGATAGAATACAGCGTGTTGTAAAAAGAGACAACGCCTCTAAACAACAGGTAAAGTCTATTATAGATAACCAGTGGAGTGACGAAAAAAAAATTAAATTAACTCAATTTGTGATACACAACAATACCTTATTGAATACTAGAAATCAAGTAGAAAGGATTCACAAAAAAATACTGGCCACTATTTGTTAAACCTAAATTTTAACATTTGTGTTAATGTAAGGTTAAATGGTATTCTATCTAAATGTTAAAATGTTAATTTTGAGTGATGGGTAAGAAACTATTCGTCTTGTTGGTAATATTAATGAGTTTGTCGCTTGTT
>CALZKX010000296.1 GCA_945788155.1 uncultured Flavobacteriaceae bacterium | reverse complement strand
GGAGACAATACTAATTTCATTGTGTATTAATTTTGTTTCTCAAATTTAAGAGTAACACAAATGAAATGAAACTTATTTTAGAAGTAATTTTATATAGAATTATAAATTATCTTGATGCTTTGCATAAGCTTGCCACTTTTCGATGCATTGTTGCATGTCTTCTGGTAGTTCTGATGTAAAACGCATCCATTTGTTTGTTTCTGGATGCTCAAAACCCAAAGTTTTTGCATGAAGCGCTTGCCTTGGCAATATCTTAAAACAATTATCCACAAATTGTTTGTACTTGGTAAACGTAGTGCCTTTCAATATTTTTTCACCACCATAACGCTCATCGTTAAACAATGTGTGTCCAATGTGCTTCATGTGGACTCTAATTTGGTGTGTGCGACCTGTTTCCAGTTTACAAGACACCAGAGTAACATAGCCTAAACGCTCCATCACTTTGTAATGTGTAACAGCTGGTTTTCCTTTATCTGCATCATCATCAAGATAGACCGTGTTTTGCAATCTATTTTTTGGATGACGACCAATATTGCCTTCAATAGTGCCTTCGTCTTCTTCAACATTACCCCAAACTAGCGCTATATATTCCCTCTCACTGGTTTTTTCGGCAAACTGATTTGACAAGTGGCTCATAGCATTCTCGGTTTTAGCAATTACCAAAAGTCCGCTTGTGTCTTTATCTATTCTATGAACCAAACCAGGTCTATTACTAGAGTTATTTGGTAAATTTTCAAAATGAAAGGTAAGTGCATTAATTAATGTGCCCGAATAATTTCCATGACCAGGATGCACCACCATTCCTGCAGGTTTATTAACCACTAAAAGATGTTCGTCTTCAAATACAATATCAATTGGAATATCTTCTGGGATTAATAAATTTTCGTAAGGTGGATGCTCAAAAAGCACTTTTATCTCATCTAAAGGTTTTACCTTATAATTGGATTTTACAGGTATTCCGTTTACTCGAATACTACCTTCTTTGGCAGCAGCTTGTACCTTATTTCTAGTTGCGTTTTCAATAAAATTCATTAAGTATTTATCAATACGCAAAGGTTGTTGACCTTTTTCAACAGTAAAAGAGTAATGCTCGTAAAGTTCAGAATTTTCTTCTGGAAAGTTATTAGCTTCCATCGAGGTGTTATTGTTTTCCATTCCCTAAAACCAAGTCAATTTTTGTAGTCTTTTCAAGCATCGTTCCAGGGTTTATTTTTTTGCCTTTATACCGTACTTCAATTACTTGGTCTAAACCAATATCATTTACACGAGTAATATTTCCTACCTGAAATCCAAGGGCTTCAAGAGTAGGTTTTGCCTGTCTAAAAGTGCGTCTAATAATATTTGGCACACCTACTTTTTTGTAACCTGAAGGATTTAACGTCAGGTATATTTTTCGATTTTCTTTTACCAAAGAACCCGCAGCTGGTTGTTGGTCTATAACTGAATATTTAGGATAATTAGAATTGTAGTTGGCCGAATCTTGTACAACCATTGTTAAATCGTTGTCATCAATTTCAATTTGAACAACATTTAAAGTTTTTCCTTTTAACTCAGGAACCTCAACAAAATCGCCATGATTGGTTGAGGATTTTAAATATCTAAGGGCAAAAAATACTATAATGATTAATGCAACTATTGCCAATATCAATTGTTTAAAAAATTCCTTACTGGTTAAAAATTTTATAATACTCATACTGCTCAAAAATGTTTAGCAAAACTACACAATTTTATAGTTTTATGATTAATTGGGTAAACTTTAGTTTTAAGATATACGTATATTGAAACAAAAAGGTTTTGCGTTACATGAATAAATGATATTTTTACAAAACGGTCAAAACAGCTATTTATTGAACTCTAAATACTTTTAATCAATGAGAAAAAATATTGCCATAATCATGGGAGGTTATTCAAGCGAATATGAAATCTCATTAAAAAGCGGAAATGTTGTTTACAAATCACTGGACAATAAAAAATATAACCTCTATCGTATTCATATTTTTAAAAACAAATGGGTTTATGTGGATGACAATGGCAACGAATTTCCAGTTGGTAAAAACGATTTTTCGGTATCTGTAAATGGTAAGAAACTCAATTTCGACTGTGTATTCAATGCCATTCATGGGTCTCCTGGCGAAGATGGTTTTATGCAAGCCTATTTTTCGTTATTGAATATTCCGCAAACAAGCTGTAATATGTATCAAGCTGCTTTAACCTTTAATAAACGAGATTGCTTGAGTGTGTTAAAACCTTATGGAATTAAAACTGCAGAATCTTATTATGTAAATTTAGGTGATATAATCGATGAAAATGCTATCATCAAAAAGGTAGGTTTACCGTGTTTTGTAAAAGCCAATAAAGCAGGAAGTAGTTTTGGAATTACAAAAGTGTATAAAAAACAAGACTTACAACATGCCATTGATGTAGCGTTTGCTGAAGATGATGAAATTATTATTGAATCATTTTTAGATGGTGTGGAAGTATCAGTAGGTGTTATTAAATATAAAGGAGAAGTAAAAGTATTACCAATTACCGAAATAGTGAGCGATAACGATTTTTTTGATTATAAAGCTAAATATTTAGGTGAATCGCAAGAAATAACACCTGCTAAAATTAGTGATGTTATGACCAATAAGGTGCAGACCGTTGCAAAACAGGTCTATGAAATATTGAAAATGGATGGTTTTACACGAAGTGAATACATTTTTAAAGATGAAGAACCACATTTGTTAGAAGTTAATACAGTACCCGGATTTACAAAAGAAAGCATCTTACCGCAACAAGCATTGGCTGCAGGTATTTCTCTTGAAGCTTTATTTGGTAATGCAATTGAAGAAAGCCTCCCTTAATCCCTCCAAAGGAGGGAAAACAAAATGTTGTTTAAATTAGGATTTGTATATTTATAAGAAATTATTTTTTCCCTTTGGGGAAATAAAAAGGGGCGAATGAAACGAGCTATATTTCCTGGATCTTTTGATCCAATTACTTTAGGCCACTACGATATTATTAAACGTGGCGTAACATTGTTTGATGAAATTATTGTAGCCATTGGTATTAATGCTGATAAAAAATATATGTTCTCTTTAGAAGAACGTAAAAAATTCATTGAAGACACGTTTGCAGACGAACCAAAAGTAAAAGTCGTAACATACAAAGGCTTAACAGTTGATTTTTGTGAAGAAATTGGCGTAGAGTTTATATTAAGAGGCTTACGCAATCCTGCCGATTTTGAATTTGAAAAAGCCATTGCACATACCAATAGAGATTTGGCACCTATTGAAACCGTATTTCTTTTAACCTCTGCGCAAACGTCTTACATAGCATCGTCTATAGTTAGAGATGTCATTAGAAATGATGGTGATTACACGAAATTAGTTCCAAGTAGTGTTCGTGTAAAATAGTTTATAAATTATACTCACCCAACCCTTTAGTAAACGCTTCTGGGTTTTCGGCCAAATGGTAACGAGGGTCATCAACAGCCTCAACAATAACATCCCTAAACATTGGGCTCGATTTATAAAGCAAGACTTTGCAATCTTCACTAAGATGTTTCAGCTTCACAGATTTTCCTTCAGCTTTATATTT
>CALZKX010000295.1 GCA_945788155.1 uncultured Flavobacteriaceae bacterium | reverse complement strand
CATTTAAAAAATGCCACAAGAGCGCACTTGTTGCAAATACGTTTTCTACGTGAAAGTTATAATCAAGCTAGTGACTTAATTAAATTGTTGAAGAATTATAAAGAATGAAACCAATAAATATTACAGAGAAATTCACCAAATTCTCTAAAAACTGGCATCCACATCAAATTGCTGTGGTAGATGATATGCAAGTAATACTTGCAAAGCTAAAAGGTGAATTTGTTTGGCACAGTCATGAAAATGAAGACGAATTATTTCAAGTCGTAAAAGGTACTTTGTATATGCAATTTAGAGATAGAACTGAGGTTATTAAGGAAGGTGAAATTATAGTTGTACCAAAAGGTGTAGAGCATAACCCATGCACTAAAAATGATGAAGAAGTACATGTTCTTTTATTTGAAAAATTGAATACAGCACATACAGGAACTGTTGAAGATGAAAAAACACAAACACATTATCCAAAAATTTAAAAATTCTTATTGTGATAAAGTTTTTTAGACACATTAGAAAAGCGTTGCTTATGGAAAATAGAACGGGAAAGTATTTTAAATACGCCATTGGTGAAATTGTACTTGTAGTAATTGGGATTCTAATCGCACTCCAAATTAATAATTGGAATGAAAATAGGATAGCACAAAATTCAAAGACACAATATTGTGAGCAATTATTAGAAGAAATAGAATTTGATATTCAAGGAATAAACGATCAAATAGAAAGATTAGAAGGAGATATAAAATCATATAATAGCTATGTAGCCATTTACGAAACACCTGATATCTCAATAGACACTATTTACAAAAACATCAAAAAGGTACCTGCAAGCAATGGTTTGGCTAGTTTTAACACGAAAACTATTGAAGTATTAAAATCAACAGGTGATATCAAGCTTTTTTCAAATAAAATTCAGACTCAATTAGTAATTCTTGAAAATCGTCATAAATATTATTTTGACGCTCATAAAGCCAATTATGGCATATATATGAGTACTCTTGCGGGATCATATCTTATGAATGCTCTATCCATAGAGCGAAAATTAGCAAATCAAGAACGTTTTACTAAAGCATTAAATTTTAAAGAAAAATTACCAGATCAATTAGCCAAGATGCATTTGGGATTTACAGCTAAAGGTTTTGCAGATAAAGTTTCTTTAGATATTTTAAAGAATATTTTGAAAGATATTGAAGAGCTAAAGGTGTTTATTGTAGAAGAATTAGAAATTCAATAAGATTCACGAGTAGGTGAGAATTTGCATGAACATACTACACATAGATAAAAATCACGAATTACTCATAAATCAACTAAACGATTTAGGCTTTATAAATCACGAAGATTATACTTCTTCAAAAAAAGAAATTGAAGCAAAAATCCATGAATATGATGGTTGTATCATTAGAAGCCGATTTACAATAGACAAACAGTTTTTAGACAAAGCAACCAATCTTAAATTCATTGGTCGTGTTGGTGCAGGACTGGAAAATATAGATTGCGATTATGCCAAATCAAAAGGAGTTCATCTTATTTCAGCTCCAGAAGGCAACCGAAATGCTGTTGGTGAACATACCTTAGGAATGTTATTATCATTATTTAATAAACTTAATAAGGCTGATAAAGAAGTTAGACAAGGCAAATGGTTACGAGAAGACAATCGAGGTATTGAACTCGACGGTAAAACCGTTGGATTGATTGGTTATGGTAATATGGGCAAAGCTTTTGCAAAAAAACTCAAAGGCTTTGATGTTGAGGTATTTTGTTATGATATTAAAGATAATGTAGGCGACGAAAATGCCACACAAGTATCATTACAAGAACTTCAAAACAAAGCAGACGTACTTAGCTTGCATACACCACAAACAGAGTTTACTATCAATATGATAAACTCTGAGTTTATAAATGCCTTCAAAAAACCATTTTGGCTCATCAATACTGCTCGTGGTAAAAGTGTTGTTACAAATGATTTAGTTAAAGCTTTAAAATCTGGTAAAATATTAGGCGCAGGTTTAGATGTTTTAGAGTACGAAAAAGCATCGTTTGAAAATGTCATATCGAGCCTTTCGACATCGCTCAAGATTAACTCCGTCGAGATGCCAGAAGCGTTTCAGTATTTAATTAAAACTAAAAATGTATTACTTACACCACATGTTGCTGGTTGGACAGTCGAAAGCAAAGAAAAACTGGCACAAACCATTGTTGATAAAATAAAGAAAGAATTTTGTTAACTTTAAAGCATAAATAAGTTTCTATGCAATCAAAAGCTACCACACCACAGCAGTATCTAGACGAATTACCTGAAGGCCGAAAAGAACCAATTCGAAAATTAAGACAACAAATTTTAAATAATATGCCAACAGGCATGGAAGAAACCATGAATTATGGCATGTTAGGCTATGTCATTCCACATTCAGTATATCCAGATGGTTACCATTGCAACCCAAAACAACCATTACCATTTATGAATTTGGCATCTCAAAAAAACTTCGTAGCAGTTTATAGTATGACCATATACGCAAAAAAGGATTTGTTAGAGTGGTTTACAACTGAATATGCCAAACGCTGTAAGTATAAGTTAGACATGGGAAAAAGTTGTATTCGTTTTAAGCGAATAGATGATATTCCTTATGATTTAATTGGAGAGCTTACAGCAAAAGTCAGTACCGAAGAATGGATTCAGATTTATGAAAATGCTTATAAGAAGAAAAAGTAACTCTGTAACAAAACAATAAAAATGAATACTAATATATTAAACCATGAAAAAAAGAGTCACAGGAATAGGAGGTTTGTTTTTTAAAACCAAAGACCCAAAAGCAACCAAAGCGTGGTATAAAAAACACTTAGGCTTTAATACAGACGATTATGGCTGTACCTTTTGGTGGAAAGACAAAGAAGGTAAAGACTGCTCCACACAATGGAGCCCATTTGCAAAAGACACCAAATATTATGAGCCTTCAAAAAAGGATTTCATGTTTAATTATCGCGTTGAAAACTTACATGAGCTTTTAGCTGCACTTAAAGAAGAAGGTGTAACCGTTATTGGTGACATTCAAGAATATGATTATGGAAAGTTTGGATATATCATGGATAACGATGGTAATAAAATCGAACTTTGGGAGCCAGTTGACACAGCTTTTAAATAGTGAAGAATGATGTAATCAATTGAAAAATAATACACTAACCAACCTTAATTTTTAGTATATTTATGTATCTAACCAAAATCAATTAAAATGTCAGATGAAAAAAATTTAGGCGATGACCTTAACGATATGTTAGGCGACGCAAAAGAAGGCGCAAGAAAAGCAGCTCAAAAAGCCGAAGAATTTGGACAAGAAGCAAAAGAAAAAGCAAGTGAATTTGCTGAAGAAGCAAAGGAAAGCGCCAAAGAATTTTCCAGTAGCGCCAAAGAGACTTACAATGAAGTTACATCGGGAGACAACAAAAAACTAATCACAGGGATTCTTGCTATTCTATTAGGATGGCTAGGAGTTCATAAATTTATTTTAGGCTATAATACTGAGGGAGTTATATTATTGGTATTAGGTGTTTTAGGGTTTTTTACTTGTGGCATTACATCAGCAATTTCAGGTATTATTGGATTAGTAGAAGGTATTATTTATTTAACTAAAACAGATACGGAGTTTCATAATACCTACCAAGTTGGGAAAAAATCTTGGTTTTAAGATAGTTTACATAAGGTCGAAAAATTGATTTCGGCCTTTTTTAAAAATATTTATTATCGTAATATTGCAATAATACAATTAATTTGTATATTTGTATTCTAAAATTAAGCAAATGGGAGCTTCTAAAGTTGATATATATTCAAACGAAATAAATGAAATTGCTACAATTG
>CALZKX010000294.1 GCA_945788155.1 uncultured Flavobacteriaceae bacterium | reverse complement strand
ACGATTTAATGCAACAGGTAGAATATTTTATTGATAGTGTTTCTGCATATAAATCAGATTTCGCAGTGTTTCCAGAGTTTTTCAATGCACCTTTAATGGCAGAATTCAATCATATGAAAGAGCCTGATGCTATTAGAGAACTGGCGCACTTTACAGAACTAATAATTAATAAACTAAAGCAATTATCCATTTCATATAATATCAATATTATTTCCGGGAGTATGCCAGAAGTAGTAGATAATAAATTATATAATGTAGGTTATTTATGTAGAAGGGATGGAAGTACAGAGCGTTATGAAAAAATACATGTAACTCCAGACGAGGCTAAGGTTTGGGGGATGCAAAAAGGGCATAAATTACAAACGTTTAGTACAGATGCTGGCAAAATAGGTGTTTTGATTTGTTACGATTCAGAATTTCCCGAATTATCACGTTTGTTAGCAGATGAAGGCATGGATATATTGTTCATACCTTTTTTAACCGATACTCAAAACGGCTATTCTCGAGTACGCTTATGCGCACAAGCTCGTGCCATAGAAAATGAATGTTACGTCGCCATTGCAGGAAGTGTTGGTAATTTACCAAATGTGAATAATATGGATATACAATACGCGCAATCTGCGGTATTCACACCTTGCGACTTTTCATTTCCAAGTAGTGGAATTAAAGCTGAAGCAACAACAAATACAGAAATGATACTAGTGGCAGATGTCGATTTAAGCTTATTAAGAGAGCTTCATTCCTTTGGCGCAGTTAAAAATTTAAAAGATCGACGAAAAGATTTTTACGATGTTATTAGAATTAATAATAATAAATAATATCTTTAAATTTATAAAAAGTTAATTTTAATATTAGATTTTCGCTTTTTCGAAAACCAAAAATGATTTTTAAATGAAAAAAGTAAACGACAATCGTAAACGCGTTATTGTTGATTTTAAGAAGCTTACACCTGAAATTTTAGGTTTGTTAGTTGAAAAATATCCAGATGGTTATGATGAAGATCACATTATTACTTTTAGAAATGCTAAAAATGAAGTGGTTGATGCTGTACAAGTAGATACCGAAGACACTAAGTATTTGGTAAAAGTGAGTACCAAATTGGTAAAAACTATGGAGAATTATGATGAAGATGATTATGAAGATTATGACGATGATGATCCAGATGCAGTTCAAGACCCAGATATAGAACCATCAGAAGAACCAGAAGATTTCGATTAAAATTTTATAAATGAAAACTGCAGTATTTAGAAAATTCACCAAAAGGGGTTTTTTTAAGTTTGAATTCGATGATGGCAGTGAGATTTTGTTTGATGATGCCTTACCAAAAGTATTGTCCCAATATGATTTAAAAAGAGATACATCGCTATTAGATACCGAATTCTATATTACTTTTACAGAAGAGCAAGACCGTAAAGATGAAGATTTGGTGATATATACCATTATGAGTTTAAAGCCAGTTTAAATATCTTTGAAAGATTAGATGTTACTATTTCTGGCCATTGTTAGTGAGAATCTATAAGTTGGTCATAATAATCGCTTTATTAAATTGGATTGCTTTGGTCTAAACCAAACCTCATATATAAAGACACCATAAACAATTAGATACTCCAAACCTATAATCCACAAATTTTCGCTGTTATCATTATTGGCATATGCTAAATAACTAAATACAATTACAAAACTCCAAACCAAAGTAAATTTATATTTGGTAAATACCGAAAGTATTAAAAGCGTTGCTATATACCAAGGATGCACTGTACTAGCCGTAAAATAATATAAAGACAAGGCAAAAAGCATTGCAGTTATTAATTGTACCATGGTTTTGTTCTTTCTAAAGAAAGCCATCCCAACAACAAACAAGAACACAATAATTGCTGTAAATTGCCCAATAATGGCGATTTCGTTATAACCTCTAAATAAGTAGCCAATTTCTCTTATAACATAATAAAGGCTTGCGTTAAACTCAAAATTTTGAAACCAAAGCGCAACAGTTTCAGCATAGTTATTTATGAATTGTGAGGAATAAAAAGGAAGGAATAGTAGTAAGGTAACAAAACCAACTATTACATAAAATCCAGCCAACTTTGTCATTCCTGCGAAGGTAGGAATCCTCTTTTCGTCATGCTGAACTTGTTTCAGCATCTCATCATTTTTATTTTCAATTTGATTATGAGATTTCTTGTCACTTTGCTCTGTTGAAATGACATTTGATTTTATATAGTTGCTGAGCTTTGTAGAAGTATTTCTTTTTGTAAACCACTGATAAAACAAGGGCAGGAATATTAAAGGAATCAGCTTAATAGATACCGAACAGGCAAAAACAAAAGCAGCAAGTTGCCACTTTCCTGAATGCAATAAATACAAACTCCAAACCAAAAAGAAAATCATCACGCCTTCAAAATGTAAGTTGCCTGTAAGCTCAATAATAATAAACGGATTTAAAATGTACCAAAAGATATTGTGTGCTGGTAATTTGAGTTTTTCTAACAGCTTTTTTCCAAAATAAAGTGTGCCAAAATCGGCAGCAATAATTATGAGTCTTAAAACAATGGCTGAACCCAAAATACTTTTGCCAGCAAATAGTCCAGCAATTACAAAGCACAATTGGTTTAAAGGCGGATAATTGGTAAAATGATTTGCACTTAAGCTTCCCATTCCAGCGTACAATTCCTGTGCTTGCGCAATGGGAAATTCGCCATTTGCTATAAACGATTCTGGTGTGTAGAGATACGGATTAAAACCCTCTAAAATCATACGACCATCCCAAATAAAACGGTAAAAATCTTGCGATAAATTAGGGATTGCCAAGATAAATATAGCACGAAACATAAAAGCAACCCAAGTTAAGAATTTAAGGTTGTGCTTAGTTAATTGGATGAGTTTGTAAAACAAAAAGAATAAGACTGCGTAAAACAACACTAGTTTAATATAATCTGTCCTTACTAGGTCATAAGCAAACGCGGTGAAAAACGCCAAACTTGCCATCACCATTAATAACGGTACTTTATATAATTTTAAAACACTTGAATTTAATCGCATAAACCAAATATACTATTATTTGTCTGTCGTATTTAAATAGTGATTGTTTACTTACTTGACTAAGTGAAGAAAAACAGCTAATTTCGTTTAACTCTTGCTAAACGCAAATAAAATAAAAATTCAACCTATGCCTCTTTTTACTTCTTCACGCGAGAAAAATCTGTGGCTTTGGGCATTTGCAGTGTTTATTGCGATTTTTTCAACTCTTTTTGTTGGGCAACCACTTACAAAAATAGTTGCTAACCAAAATATACAAGCTGCCATCTTTCTACTTGGTATGTTGCTGGTTGGAGTTACTATCCTACTACATGTACTTAAGGCAAAACCAAGCAAGACTGAAATAGTGATATTGTTAGGAATAGTAGCTGTTTATATCATGTTTTTTCTAAGGTTGGGAATTCCTGAACGCAGCCATTTAATTGAATATAGTGTACTGGCAATTTTTATACATAAAGCAATTACTGAACGTGTAAGACAAGGTAAACGAATTCCTTTGCCTACTT
>CALZKX010000293.1 GCA_945788155.1 uncultured Flavobacteriaceae bacterium | reverse complement strand
TTTTTGCTTCCATTTCTTCTACATCAAAATCGCCAACAATAGCAATTGCCTGTAAATCTGTTCTATACCAATCATGGTAAAAATCACGAAGTGCTTTATACTCAAAATTTTCAATCACATCCATATCGCCAATTGGCATACGTTTTGCATATTTTGAACCTCCAAACATGGTTTCAATAGTTTGTTGTAATATGCGCATTTGCCCACTTTGGCGTGTACGCCATTCTTCTTTTATCACGCCTCTTTCGGCATCTATTTCTTCATCAGTCAATAATAAGTAATTGGACCAATCACGAAGAATTTGCAATCCAGTTTCTATCAATTCTGGTGTTGTAGGTACATTATTAATATTATATACTGTTTCGTCAAAAGATGTATAGGCATTAATATCTTTACCAAACACAATTCCTTCTTTTTCTAGGGTATTTAAAATGCCTTTTCCAGCAAAATTTTCGGTACCATTAAATGCCATGTGCTCTAAAAAGTGCGCCAATCCTTGCTGATTGTCGTTTTCTAAAACGGATCCTACATTTTGAATTATATAATAACTTGCTACATCATTAGTTACGTCTGTGCTATGCAAGTAATAAGTCATTCCATTAGGCAACACACCTTTTATAATACTTTGATCTACTGGTAAGGGTTGGTTTAAATTTTGTGCTGATACAGTAAAACCTATTATTACAAGAGAAAGGTTTAATAAAAACTTTTTGGCATTTTTCATTTTTAATTATTTAATATTTATTATGTTACAATTTTAATGTTTTTCTTTAAGGTATCCATGTTAAAACATTATTAAAAAAAACAATACACTTTTTTATTGCCTTATTACATCCATGAAGAAGAATTACACGAATTTTAATTAGTATTCTTTTAATAGTATAAGTGTAATCTTTTGCATATTTTTCGAACTAAAGAAAACGACTTAAATAAAAATTCATGTCTAAAACATATTACGATCCTGCTGACCTTAGGAAATTTGGAAATATTACTGAATGGAGTGAGGAATTAGGGACCAAATTTTTTGATTATTACAACTCCGTTTTTCAAGAAGGCGCTTTAACCGCTCGTGAAAAATCGTTAATTGCATTGGCAGTTTCGCATACCGAACAATGCCCATATTGCATAGATGCTTATACCAAAGATGGTTTGCAACGTGGTATTACTAAAGAAGAAATGATGGAAGCTGTTCATGTTGGAGCAGCCATTAAAAGTGGTGCAGCATTAGCACATGGTGTACAAATGATGAATAAGGTGAATAAACTGGATGGATAAGAAAGCCAGAAGACAGAAGACAGAAGTCAGAAGACAGAAGTAAAAGGGTTTTAAAATAACTATGACAAAACTTAAAACACAATCTTTACACAAACGCGAAAGTGAATTGGCAAACAGCAATCGCCAATTGGAAATATTATCAAA
Source organism: uncultured Flavobacteriaceae bacterium (assembly GCA_945788155.1). Taxonomy (GTDB): domain Bacteria; phylum Bacteroidota; class Bacteroidia; order Flavobacteriales; family Flavobacteriaceae; genus Pontimicrobium. The sequence goes on along the minus strand of CALZKX010000293.1, from coordinate 3,852 downwards.
CGGCATTTTTAAAAGTGGAGAATTACCAAAGTTTAAAGATAAAATAACTGAAATTGGTCAATTCCCTTTAAGACCTAAAAAATTGGAAATTCTTCAAATTAACCTTGGATATATGTGCAATCAGGTTTGCTCTCATTGCCATGTAGATGCTGGTCCAGACCGAAAAGAAATAATGACCAAAAAAACCATGCAACAATGTTTGGAGGTCATTAAAAATACTGGCGCACACACTTTAGATTTAACTGGAGGAGCACCCGAAATGAACCCAAATTTTAGATGGTTTGTTGAAGAAGCCTCAAAAGCTGGGATTAAAGATTTTATTGTTCGTTCTAATTTAACCATTATTAGAGCTAATAAAAAATATCACGATTTACCTGAGTTTTTCAAGAAACATAATGTGCATGTCGTGAGTTCGATGCCACATTGGACGCGTGGCAAAACCGACAAACAACGTGGCGAAGGCGTTTTTGACCAATCTATTAAAGCCTTACAAGACTTAAATGCCATTGGTTATGGTATGCCAAATAGCAGTCTAAAATTAGATTTGGTGTATAATCCTTCAGGTGCATTTTTACCTGGAAACCAAGCGTCTATGGAAAAGGATTTTAAAAAAGCTTTACTCGAAGATTTTAATATTCAATTTCATAATTTATTTGCCATCACTAATTTACCAATATCTCGGTTTTTGGATTACTTGATTGCTTCCGAAAATTATGAAGACTATATGTTCGCATTGGTAGAAGCCTATAATCCTGCAGCCGTTGCAAACGTGATGTGCACCAATACCATTTCTATAAGTTGGAATGGTTGGTTATACGATTGCGATTTCAACCAAATGCTAGATTTAAAAGTAGATAGTAAAATAAAACACATTAGTGAGTACAATGAAGATTTACTAAATGACAGAAACATTGTAATTTCGCAACATTGTTATGGCTGTACTGCAGGAGCAGGAAGCAGTTGCCAAGGTAGTGTCGCTTGATTCTTTTTGGTCATTTGCGCAAAAGCGGAAATTTTAATATATGAAACTAAATTTTTCTTACATATTAATATTCTTTGTTGCATTTTCTATAAATGCACAGGAAACACTTTCCGATGTGCTTAAAACACATAATCAAGGAAGCGTTCCTTACATTTCGGTACAGGAATTGGCGATGCCGAAAACAGAAGCTATTATTTTTGATGCCAGGGAAGTTTCAGAATATAATGTGAGCCATCTTAAAAATGCCATTTTTGTAGGTTATGACAACTTTAATATTAAAACCGTTCTTGAAACAATAAAAGACAAAGACAAAAAAATAGTCGTGTACTGCTCTTTAGGAATCCGTTCAGAAGATATTGCAGAACAACTCAAAAAAGCAGGATACACAAATGTCTTTAACTTATATGGAGGTATTTTTGAATGGAAAAACAATGGTTTTCCTGTGTTTGACTTAAATGAAAAAGAAACTGAAAAAGTTCATGCGTTTTCAAAGGCATGGAGCAAATGGCTTGTTAAAGGTGAAAAAGTGTATGAGAAGGGGAATTAAGAATTAAGAATTAAGAATTAAGAATTAAGAAAAATATATCATTCTGAACAAATTGCAGTTTCTCATCACTATACTTTATCAACTATTAAACTCCTAAACTTAAAAAAACAGATGACACATATTAAGCAGATTAAAGCAAATAAAAATCATAAAAAATCAACGTCATCAGCGTTCCTGCAAATAAAACATTCGTGTATTCGTGGCAAATAAAAACTTAATAATAATTTTCACTCGTAATCCAGAACTTGGTAAAGTAAAAAGCCGTTTAAGTAAAACCGTTGGTGATAAAACTGCCTTAGAGGTGTATGAATACCTATTAAATTACACCGAAAAAACCATTCGCAACATCAATTGTGACAAAGCCGTATATTATTCCAATAGCATAAAAGAGAATGACATTTGGGACACTTCCATTTACCATAAACACGAGCAAAAAGGGAACGATTTAGGCCAGCGCATGCACAACGCTTTTAAACAAGGATTTCATGATGGTTATAAAAATATTATTCTGATAGGTTCCGATTTACCAGATATTTCAGAACAAATTATTAAAAATAGCATGGATGCATTAACACAAAACGATGTTGTTTTTGGTCCAGCCGAAGATGGTGGTTATTATCTAATTGGGTTAACCAAAATGCATGAATTTATTTTCGACCATAAACCTTGGAGTCAATCTCACTTATTGGAAATAACCTTAAATGAGTTAAAAAAACATCAATTAAAGGTATCATTACTTAAAACTTTAAATGATATTGATACATTTGAAGATTTAAAGAAATCATCACTTTTCAAGATATTTAACCATGATTAAATTAATAGAAGAAACCACAACATATCTACAAAACAAAGGCTTTGACAATCCTGAAATAGGCATTATTCTAGGCACAGGCTTAGGGCAACTCATTGACGAACTAGACATTATAACCGAAGCTAGTTATAACCATATTCCATATTTTCCAACAGCAACTGTAGAGTTTCACAAAGGGAAACTTATTTTTGGAAAGTTAGCAGGGAAAAAAGTGGTTGTCATGCAAGGTCGTTTTCATTTGTACGAAGGGTATTCATTTCAAGATGTAACATATCCAGTAAGGATTATGGAACAACTCGGTGTTCATACTTTATTGGTTTCAAATGCTTCAGGAGCCGTTAATCTCAATTTCAAAAAAGGCGAATTAATGCTCATCGACGACCATATTAATCTACAAGGTAGTTCGCCTTTAGCTTTTAAAGGCGTGTCACAACTAGGTGAACGCTTTACAGATATGAGCGCACCATACGATAAAGACATAAATTTAAAATTAGAAACGATTGCAAAAAACAATAACATCAAGCTTCATAAAGGTGTCTATGCAAGTGTTGTTGGCCCTCAGTTGGAAACCAGAGCAGAATATAGAATGCTAAAAATAATTGGTGCAGATGCTGTTGGAATGAGTACTGTTCCAGAAATAATTGTAGCCAATCATTTAAAATTAAAAGCTGCCGCTGTGTCAGTTTTAACAGATGAATGCGACCCAGATAATCTAGAACCCGTAAATATTGAGGACATTATTGCTATGGCTTATAAAGCCGAACCTGAAATGATTACGCTATTTAAAGAATTAATAAAAACATTATAACGTCATTCCGAACGTAGTGAAGGAATCTCATCAAAAGATTGCCACATCATTTCATTCCTCGCAATGACAATAAAAACCGTCTATCGTCTAAAAGCGAAGCGGTCTAAAATCTAAAGTCTAAAAAAAATGAGCTATTTAGAAACCACTCACAACGTCTATAAAGAAGCAGCCTTAACGCCAGATGTTGGCCTATGCTGTACTACAAACCCTATTTGGGAACTACCAGGATTAAAAATTCCGCGTATCATGCAAGAAATGAATTATGGCTGTGGAAGCACAGTGCATGCACGCGATTTAACCAACAACCCAAAAATGCTTTATGTAGGTGTTGGAGGAGGCATGGAACTGCTACAGTTTTCATATTTTAATCGTCAAAAAGGAGGTGTTATTGGTGTTGATGTGGTTGATGAAATGTTGGAAGCATCCCGTAAAAATTTCAAAATAGCTGAAGAACAAAACGATTGGTTTAAAAGTGAATTTGTTGAGCTTAAAAAAGGAGACGCCCTACATCTTCCGGTTGAAGATAATAGCATTGATGTTGCAGCACAAAACTGTTTGTTCAACATTTTTAAAGCTGATGATTTAAAAAAAGCCATTGCCGAAATGTATCGCGTACTAAAACCACATGGACGTTTGGTTATGAGTGACCCAACTTGCGAGCAACCTATGAATGATGAATTACGTAACGATGATAGATTGCGCGC
>CALZKX010000292.1 GCA_945788155.1 uncultured Flavobacteriaceae bacterium | reverse complement strand
TAATGTTCGCTTTGTTGCTAGTAATTGGTTTTAGCAACGTAAACGCACAAGACGACAACAATCCTTGGCAATTTACCGTAGGGTTTAATGCCGTTGATTTTTATCCAGTTGGAGAAAATGCTCCACTCGGTGGAACATTTGAAAAGTTCTTTAATACTGAGCATTACAACATATTGCCATCAGTATCTACTATTGGAATATCCAGATACCTAGGGGATGGTTTCTCATTGGGTTTCATTGGGTCGATTAATAAAATAGACTCTTTTGGTGATTCAGATGTTGACGGTTTAATTTATTATGGAACAGATGGTATTATAAAATACAGTTTGGGTGAAGTTTTAAACTGGAAAACCCTTGAGCCTTATTTGGCTGTTGGTGGTGGATATACTTGGGTTGACAAAATTGGTGCTGGTACAGTAAATGGAACTTTTGGAATCAATTATTGGTTTACTGAAAACGTTGGCGCAACTGTACAATCTACCTATAAGCATTCTTTTGAAGACTATTTGGCTAAACATTTTCAACATTCATTAGGGCTTTCTATTAAATTTGGAGGTAAAGATACGGATGGTGATGGCGTCTATGACAAAAACGATGCTTGTCCTGAGGTTCCTGGTCTAGAAGCTTTCAACGGTTGTCCAGATTCGGATGGTGATGGGATTGAAGATTCTAAAGACACGTGCCCTAACGAAGCTGGTTTAGCTGAGTTTAATGGTTGTCCAGATTCGGATGGTGATGGTGTCTCTGACAATAAGGATAACTGTCCTAACGTTGCTGGTTTAGAAGCTTTAGCTGGTTGCCCAGATGCTGATCGCGATGGTGTAACTGATGCTAGTGACAACTGTCCTAACGAAGCTGGTCCTGCTGCCAACAATGGTTGCCCTTGGCCAGATACTGACGGTGATGGTGTTTTAGACAAAGACGATCAATGTCCTAACGAAGCCGGAACAGCTGCAAATAATGGTTGTCCTGAAATAGTGGTGCCTACAGCTGAAGTTCAAGAACAATTAACAGAGTATGCTAGAACAATTAACTTCAATACTGGAAAATCTTCATTTAAGTCTGGTACTGAACCAACGTTAGAAGCAATTACTGCGATATTAAAAGAATATCCTAAAGCAAACTTTACTATTGAAGGTCATACTGACAGTACTGGTGGCGATGCTTTAAACCAAAGATTATCTGATGCTAGAGCTCATGCCGTTATGGATTTCTTAGTAAATAACGGAATCTCAGCTGCAAGATTATCTGCAAAAGGATATGGAGAAACTATGCCTATAGATTCTAACAAAACTAGAGCTGGTAGAGCTGCAAATAGACGTGTTGAGGTGAAACTTGCTGACATGTAATAACAAAATATAATTAAATTATATATAAAAACGCTTCGATATATCGAAGCGTTTTTTATTTTTATACAATGTCCAGTTTCATTAATGATGTTATAAAAGACCTTGAAAATAAAAAGGTTAATTTATCTAAAGTAAAATTTATACTTCCCAGTAAACGTGCAGGTGTGTTTTTTAAAAGCGAAATAGCTTCCAATACATCTAAAACAATTTTTGCGCCATCAATAAGCAGTATTGAAGAGTTTATCGAGGAGCTTTCCCAACTAAAAAAAATACCTAATACCGAACTTCTTTTTGAGTTTTATAACATTTATAGGGCTCAAACTCCAAAAGAACAAACAGAACCTTTTGAGAGTTTTTCAAAATGGGCTCAAATACTACTTCAGGATTTTAACGAAATTGACCGCTATTTAATTAATCCTAAAGCTATTTTCGGCTACTTAAGTGCTATTCAAGAAATTAATCACTGGTCGTTAGAGAAAACCCAAACACCTTTAATTAAAAACTATTTAATCTTTTGGAAACGATTATTTACATATTACTCATGTCTTTCCGATGAACTTATTAAAAAAGACAAAGGATATCAAGGCTTAATTTATAGAGAAGCGGTTGAAAACTTAGAAGAATACATGCAAGTTAATCCTAATACACAGCACATTTTTATTGGGTTTAGTGCCTTAAATAATTCTGAGAGCGTTATAATTCAAGGGCTTCTTCAAGCTGGTTTAGCTAGTATTTATTGGGATATTGATGAAATCTTTTTAAGTAATGTGAATCATGAGGCTGGCTATTTTATTAGACAACATAAAAAAAGCTGGTCGTATTTTAAAAATCATTCCATAAATTGGGCACATAATCATTATGAGGAAAATAAAAAAATCTCGGTAATTGGTATTCCTAAAAATGTTGGGCAAGCAAAATATGTTGGAGAATTGCTTTCAAGATTGAAATCGGATAAAGGCAACCTTAACAATACAGCTGTAGTTTTAGGAGATGAAACACTATTGCTTCCTGTTTTAAATTCATTGCCCAACTCTGTTGATGCATTAAATATTACCATGGGATTTCCATTAAAATCTATTCCATTAGCTTCATTGTTTGATCAGTTATTTTTATTGCATAAAGAAGTTGGTATTTCTTATTACCATAAGGATGTTATCGCTATAATTTCTCATCCATATATTAGACCATTATTTATAGACAAAGATGAAGATTTTGGGCAATTCATTATAAATACGGTTCACAAAAACAATTTGGTTTTTTTGAGCCTTAAAGACCTTACTAAACTTGCTCCAAAATGTGAAGTGCTATTACATTTACTATTTAAAAATTGGAGCAACAATGCCTCATTGGCTCTACAAAACAGTTTAACGCTTATACTTAAAATTAAAGAGGCGTTATCTAATAACAAGGATAAAAACATTCTTGCCTTAGAATATCTTTATAGGTTTAATGAGGTTTTCAATTCCATAAATCGCCTCAATTCAAAATACCTCTATATAGATACAATAAGCTCATTGTACAGTATTTATAATGAGTTGTTGGCTAACGAAACTTTAGATTTCAAAGGAGAGCCCTTAAAAGGATTACAAATAATGGGCATGTTGGAGTCTAGGGTTTTAGATTTTGAAACCGTTATAATAACCTCAGTCAACGAAGGTGTGTTGCCTGCTGGGAAAAGTAATAATTCTTTTATTCCTTATGATGTGAAATTAGAAAACAACCTGCCTACGTATAAAGAAAAAGACGCCGTTTATACATATCATTTTTATCGATTAATACAGCGAGCAAAAAATGTGCATATTATTTATAATACTGAGCCAGATGTTATTAATGGTGGCGAAAAAAGCAGATTCATTACACAATTAGACGTTGAAAATATTCATGATATTCAACATAAAGTTGTGACTCCTGTAACACCAAAAATAACTAAAACACTAAACTCCATTTCTAAAACAGACGAGGTTCTTGTTGCTTTAAAAACCCAGTCAAAAAAAGGTCTTTCACCTTCGTCTTTAACAAATTACATTAGAAATCCGTTAGATTTTTATTATCAAAAAATATTAGGAATAATGAGCTTTAATGATGTTGAAGAAACTGTAGCTGTAAATACACTGGGAACTGTTGTCCATAACGCTCTCGAAGATCTTTATAAGCCCTTAGAAGGTGTTTTGCTATATACCGATTTGGTGAAGAATTTGAAAGGGAAAATTGAAGGTAGAATTTTACATCACTTTAAAGCCATATATAAAGAAGGAGATATTACCAAAGGCAAAAACTTAATAATTTTTGAAATTGCCAAACGATATGTGTTCAATTTTTTAAACAAAGAATTAAAAGATTTAGAACAAGGCAATATTATTAAAATCCTTGAAATTGAAGCCGATTTAAAAGTCCCGATCAACATTGAGGAATTGGATTTTCCTATTATACTAAAAGGAAAAGTCGATCGTGTGGATGAGTATAATGGCGTGTTGCGAATTATAGATTATAAAACAGGGAAAGTGGAACAAGGAAACGTCGAGTTGGTAAACTGGGATGATATTTCCACAGATTATAAAAAGTACAGCAAAAGCTTTCAAATACTTATGTATGCCTTCATGATGAACAGTAGAACTCCTTTTAATAGAAATATTGAAGCTGGCATTATTTCGTTCAAAAACCTAAATGCTGGCTTTTTAAAATTCGGTAAAAAAGAGGCTGTTAATAGTAGAAAAAAAGACACCAATATAAATGCGCAAACTCTAGAAAGTTTTGAGGCTGAGCTTAAAAAGCTCATCCTGGAAATCTATAATCCTAGCATTCCTTTCATTGAAAAAGAGACAGAATAATGAAAGTTATAAGCAACTTTATTCTTAAACGAAATGATAAAAAATCCATCTTAATTGATGCTTTTTATTCTCAGGACAAAACAAATCAACCCATTGTTGTTTTTTGTCATGGCTATAAAGGATTTAAAGATTGGGGAGCATGGAATTTAATGGCAAAAGAAATTGCTAAAGCTGGATTCTGCTTTGTAAAATTCAATTTTTCTCATAATGGAGGAACCATCGAAAACCCTATTGACTTTCCCGATTTGGAAGCCTTTGGGCAAAATAATTATTCTAAAGAGTTGGGCGATTTAGATGATGTCATTGATTGGTCTGTAAATTATTTTAGCAATAAACCGATGATAGACATAAACACCATCTGTCTTATTGGGCATAGTCGTGGTGGTGGCATTTGTATATTAAAAGGCTCCAAAGATAAACGGATTACTAAACTAATAACCCTTGCAAGTATAAGCAATTTTGAAAAACGCACAGCCACTATTGGCAATTTAAAAGATTGGAAAGAAAACGGTGTAACCTATATTTTAAATGGCAGAACCAAGCAACAAATGCCACATTACTACCAATTTTATGAAGATTTTATAACTAACAAAGATCGCTTGAATATAGAGGCTGCTGAAAAAAGCTTAACCATACCACATCTCATTATTCATGGAAACAATGACACTTCGGTTTTAATAAAAGAAGCAGAAGAATTGTACCAATGGAACCCTGTTAGTGAATTAAAAATTATTGAAGGTTCAAATCATGTGTTTGATACTTCTCATCCTTGGGAAAAAGACAGCTTGTCAGAAGATTTACAAAAGGTTGTAGATGTTTCTATTACATTCTTAAAAAAATAGTGGAGAAGATGGGATTCGAACCCACGACCTCTTGACTGCCAGTCAAGCGCTCTAGCCAACTGAGCTACATCCCCTTTTATCACTTCAACCCACTCAACACCAAAACAGGTCTTGAGCTATGAAAGTCTTTCTTTAATATGGTGTTTTTCTCCCATTTCTTGGTAAAAAACCCTCGCCTACGTCGCACTACACACAACATATCTGGATCGTTGGATTTAAAATGTTCCAACACGCCTTGAAAGGTTGTCGCGTTTTCGGTTTTCGTAATATTGGTCACAATGTCTTTCAAGGCTTTCTTTACTTCAAAATCACCTTCATTGTAATATGTAGTTTTTACCAATAACAAGTTCACAACTGCTTTAAATTGTTCTTTAATATTTATTAAGGGCTTTAAAGCGCTTTCTTTTTTAAGGATTGCCGATTTTACAGCCAACAGCACTCTTGTAATTGGTTTAAAGGTATAGTCCTCAGGAACAATTAACGCAGGGATTTGGGTCTGCTTTATAATCTTCCCCGAAGTCTTCCCTAAAAACACTTCGTCTTTTACAGAGGTGGTTCTTGGTTCTATTAAAATCAAATCAATATCGGCGGCTTTACAGGACAATTCCAACATATCAATTAAATCGCCTTTAAGTACTTTTATAACCACCTCAACGCCTTTTGTATCAATTTTTGATACTAGGTTGTTTAAATACTCTTTGCTTTCTCGCTCTAAAATATGATCTATCTTAATCATGGTTCCTGCCTTAGTGTAAACATTGTACACTTGAACAATGAAAAGTTTTGCGCCAAATGCCTTAGCAAAGTCAACCGCATATTGTAAATGACTTTTAGCGTTTTTCGAGGATCCAACAGGAACTAAAATATTCTTCATAATCAAAATTTTAAAGACTAAATTTACTGCAAAAATAAACATTAATAACAATAGTATTAAATAATTTTTTGAGTACAAATATTAGCTTAAAACACATAAATAAATTAGCGATTCCTGCGCTTATCGCTGGCGTTTCTGAGCCCATTTTGTCTATTACCGATACTGCCATTATTGGAAATATTGGCATTAGCGCAACCGAATCTTTAGCGGCAGTTGGAATTGTAGGCACATTTATTTCCATGCTTATTTGGGTTTTGGGGCAAACTCGAAGTGCAATTTCATCTATAGTTTCACAATATTTAGGTGCTAATCAACTCAATGAAATTAAAAGCTTACCTGCACAAGCCATTTTTTTAATTACTTCCCTAAGTGTTTTAATTATTCTATCTACCTATCCTTTTGCGGAAAACATCTTTAAACTATACAACGCCTCAGATCTTATTTTGGATTATAGTGTGGATTATTATAGAATTAGGGTTTTTGGCTTCCCTTTTACACTCTTTACCATTGGAGTTTTTGGAGCGTTTAGAGGTTTACAAAATACCTTTTACCCAATGATTATTGCTCTTGTTGGCTCACTATCAAATATTTTTTTAGACGTTATACTGGTTTATGGCGTAGAAGGTTATATAGAGCCTATGCATATTAAAGGTGCTGCCTATGCTAGTGTTGTTGCGCAGTTGTTAATGGCTGTGTGTGCAGCTTATTTTTTACTTAAAAAAACGCCTATTCCGTTAAAAATAAGCTTCCCCTTTAACAAAGAAATTAAGCGCTTTATTATGATGATTCTTAATCTTTTTGTTAGAACACTCGCCCTAAACGTGACGCTCTACTTTGGGAGTGCGTTCGCAACAAGTTATGGTGCAGCCTATATTGCAGCCTATACCATTGCTATAAATTTATGGTTTTTAGGTGCTTTTATAATTGATGGCTATGCAAGTGCGGGAAATATACTATCTGGGAAATTGTTAGGCGGAAAAGAATATAAATCACTCATAAAATTAAGTAACAAGCTTATTAAATATGGAATTGTTATCGGCATTGTCATGGCTATTATTGGAGGTGTTTTATACATTCCTTTAGGAGCCTTATTTACTAAAGACGAATTGGTTTTAAAGGAGTTTTACACCATTTTCTGGATTGTGTTAGCGATGCAGCCTCTTTGTGCCTTGGCATTCATTTTTGATGGTATTTTTAAAGGGCTTGGTAAAATGAGACATCTAAGAAATGTCCTTTTGTTTTCAAGTTTTATCGTTTTTATTCCAATACTGTTTACTCTAGATTATTTTAATTATAAACTCTACGCTATTTTTATTGCGTTAACTTTTTGGATAATCGCAAGAGGTGTGCCTTTAATTATTAAATTTAGACAACAATTTTTGCCTCTTTCACAAAAGACGTAACTTTGTCCATATAATATAGTTTATGGTAGTAGCAACAATCCTTCAGGAGGTGAATATTGAAGAAAAAATCAACAATGCGCCAGACAGTAGTTACGAAATTGGTGTGTTTATAGGCTCTATGTTGCCTTTTGTGATTTTAGCAATCATAGCTTATGCAATTTATTATTACAACAAAAAAAGAGTAAACAAAGAATAATATGGATATATTAAATTTTCTTGGTGGCAATGGCTTATTTCTAATTTTGGGAATAGGGCTAATAGTTATTTATTTTTATAACCGAAACAAAAAGCGTTAATGAGCAATATTCGCATTACAAAACAATTCTCATTTGAAACAGGTCATGCGCTTTATGGTTATGACGGCAAATGTAAAAATGTTCATGGTCACAGTTACCGATTGGACGTAACCGTTATTGGAAAACCTATTTCTGATAATTCCAACGTGAAATTTGGGATGGTAATTGATTTTGGTGACCTTAAAAAAATAGTCAAGGAAGAAATTGTGGATGTATTTGACCATGCAACCGTTTTTAACAAAAACACCCCTCATGTTGAATTGGCAAAGGAACTTGAAGATAGAGGTCACAATGTGTTGTTGGTCAACTATCAACCAACCAGTGAAATGATGGTGATTGATTTTGCTTCAAAAATAAAAAAAAGACTGCCAAATAGTATTGAGTTATTCTCATTAAAACTTCAAGAAACCGCAACCAGTTTTGCCGAGTGGTTTGCAAACGATAATGAATAAAGCCACTCACATAACGGTTCCTGAGGGAAAGAAAATCTATTTTTCTTCAGATAATCATTTAGGTGCTCCAACTCAAAAAGATTCACTTCCTCGCGAAAAAAAATTTGTAGCTTGGCTAGAAGATATTAAAACAGACGCAGCTGCAATTTTTTTGTTAGGTGATTTGTTTGATTTTTGGTTTGAATACAAAAAGGTGGTACCGAAAGGCTTTACTAGAACCTTAGGTAAGCTCGCCGAAATTTCAGATTCAGGTATTCCTATCTATTACTTTGTTGGCAACCATGATTTATGGATGAATGGCTATTTTGAAGAAGAGCTTAACATTCCTGTGTTTCATAAACCACAAGAGTTTTTCTTTAATAAAACCTCATTTCTAATTGGTCATGGAGATGGCTTGGGTCCTGGGGACAAAGGCTATAAACGCATGAAAAAAGTATTTACAAATTCATTTAGTAAATGGTTGTTTCGTTGGTTACATCCAGATTTAGGTGTGCGATTAGCGCAGTATATGTCTGTAAAAAACAAACTTATTTCTGGTGATGAAGATGCTAAATTTTTAGGCGAAGATAATGAGTGGTTAGTTCAATATTGCAAGCACAAACTTAAAGGCAACCATCGTGATTATTTCGTGTTCGG
>CALZKX010000291.1 GCA_945788155.1 uncultured Flavobacteriaceae bacterium | reverse complement strand
TTATTATATAAAAATAGTATTTTTACCAGCTAGAAATTTTGAATTTAATTATAAATGAAAGGTGCTTTATTGGTAAACCTTGGCTCACCAAATAGTACATCGACAAAAGATGTAAAACAATATTTGGATGAATTCTTGATGGATGAATGTGTAATAGATGTCCCTTATTGGCTTAGAACTTTTATAGTTAGAGGCATTATACTTAACACAAGACCAAAAAAGTCGGCTGCTGCATATAAAAAAATTTGGTGGAAAGAGGGCTCGCCCTTAATTGTACTATCTCAACGGTTAAGATCTAAAGTTGCTGCCAATACAAACATGCCTATTGAACTGGCAATGCGCTATGGTAATCCTTCATTGGAGAGTGGTATTGCATCTTTAGTGAATAAGGGAGTCACAGAAATATTTCTTTTGCCGTTGTATCCACAATTTGCGATGGCTACCACCGAAACGATTAGCGTTTTGGCAAATGAAATAATAACCAAAAAATTCCCTGGAGTTACACTTAAAATATGGCCAGCTTTTTACAATGACAAATCTTATATTAATGTATTAAGCAATTCTATAAAGAAAGATTTAGAAGCTAATAAACCACAACATTTATTGTTTTCATATCACGGAGTTCCCGAACGACATATTAGAAAATCAGATGTTACAAAACAACATTGTAAAATTAATGGAGAGTGCTGTGAAACACCTTCAAAAGCACATGAGTTTTGTTATAGGCATCAATGCTACAAAACCACCAAATTAGTGGCAGAGAAATTAGGTTTAAAAGAAGGTAGTTATAGTACTTCATTTCAATCTAGGTTAGGTGTCGATCAATGGTTACAGCCTTTTACAGACCAAACTATTGCTGGATTTCCAAATAAAGGAATAAAAAACTTGTCGGTTGTAACACCAGCATTTGTATCAGACTGTTTAGAAACACTAGAAGAAATAGGCATCGAAGCAAAAGAATCTTTTAAGGAAAATAATGGCGAACACTTTAATACGATACCATGCCTTAACGATAATGATGATTGGGCAAAAGTAATTTCAAGTTGGATAAATAACTGGGCACAATAATATATTTATAATGGATTATTACCTTTATATAAAAGCACTGCATATAATTTTTATAACTACTTGGTTTGCTGGATTGTTCTATATTGTTAGGCTATTTATTTATTTTAAGGAGTCTGAAGAAAAACCAAAAAATGTATCAGATATTCTAATTCCACAATACAAATTAATGATTAAAAGGCTTTGGTTAATTATTACTTGGCCTTCAGCAATTCTTGCAACTATTTTTGCAATATGGATGCTTATTTTAATGCCATCGTATTTGCAAATGGGTTGGATGAAATTGAAATTGATATTTGTGGTATTTCTTTTTATATACCATTTTATTTGTCACAAAATGTATAAACAAACCCAAGAAGGCAAACTTAAAATGTCTTCTATAGGATTGCGAATTTGGAATGAAGTAGCCACAATAATACTTTTTGCCTGTGTTTTCCTTGTAGTTTTAAAAGATAGCTTTAGTTGGGTTTATGGAGTTGTAGGCATTCTTGTAATTTCAATTTTGTTAATGTTAGGTGTAAAATGGTATAAATCACTCAGAAAAAAAAATAACTGGGAAGATACATCAAAGTAGTCCTCAAAATAAGTTTTTATTTCTCTAATAATACAATTACATTAGCAAAACTAACTAATTAGAATACACAATTAATGGCTGGAAATTCTTTCGGTAATTTATTTAAGCTTACAACCTTTGGTGAATCACACGGAAAAGCTATTGGTGGTGTAATCGATGGTTGTCCAGCTGGACTTCATTTAGATATGGATGCTATTCAAAATGAAATGAATAGACGCAAACCTGGACAATCTGAAATTGTCACACAACGTAAAGAACCTGATACAGTAGAATTTCTGTCAGGAATTTTTGAAGGACAAACAACAGGAACTCCAATTGGTTTTGTAATTAAAAATGCCAATCAAAAATCTAAGGATTATTCACATATAAAAGATGTGTACAGACCTAGCCATGCAGATTACACTTACCATAAAAAGTATGGTGTTCGTGACTATAGAGGAGGCGGTCGAAGCTCAGCTAGGGAAACGGCTTGTAGAGTTGTTGCAGGTGCTATTGCAAAACAATTTTTAAAAGATGTAAAAATACATGCTTTTACGTCGTCTGTTGGGAAAATAAACATTAACAAGCCATATCAAGATTTAGATTTTTCAAAAACGGAAGCAAATGCTGTTCGTTGTCCTGATGAAGCTATTGCTGACAAAATGATAGCTCGAATCAAAGACATTCGAAAAGAAGGCGATACCATTGGTGGAACTGTTACGTGTGTGTTGCAAAACGTTCCTATTGGATTAGGTGAACCTGTATTTGATAAACTCCATGCCGAACTTGGTAAAGCTATGCTTTCAATTAACGCTGTAAAAGGCTTTGAATATGGTAGCGGATTTTGCGGTGTTGAAATGAAAGGTAGCGAACATAACGATAAATTTAATCCTGATGGCAGCACAAAAACAAACCTATCTGGTGGTATTCAAGGTGGAATTAGTAATGGAGAAGATATATACTTTCGTGTGGCTTTTAAACCTGTGGCTACCATCATGCAAAAACAAGACACCATAGATACTGAAGGTAATGTTTTAGAAATGCAAGGAAAAGGGCGTCATGATCCTTGCGTGGTGCCAAGAGCTGTTCCAATTGTAGAGGCTATGGCAGCATTGGTATTGGCAGATTATACACTCCTTCACAGGAAGGAGTCTGATGATTAATAAGTTCATTTCTGTAGTTAATAAAAATTTAAGTTTAATTTAATAAGGTTCCTGAATACGCAGGATAATAATATGAAAAAACTCGCATTACATTGGCAAATATTAATAGGAATGCTTTTAGGTCTCATCTTTGGTTTCATCATGCTTCAAGTTGATGGAGGAAAAGAATTTACAGATGATTGGAT
>CALZKX010000290.1 GCA_945788155.1 uncultured Flavobacteriaceae bacterium | reverse complement strand
TAATTATTCTATGTGCCTATTTTGGTTATAAAATGACAGATCTTTTTAGTCAGTATGCCGAAGATGTCATGAAATACAATAAGATTGAAGCTGCTAAAGTTGGCACTTATCTCTTGTATCTACGACCAATAATTGGTGTGGTTATTGGGTTGCTTGCAGATAGAACCAGAGCGTCACTATGGATTTTTATAGGATTTTTATTAATGGCTATCACGAGTCTCATATTCGCTTCAGGAATAATCAATGATAACTCTACAATTCTATTTGTTTTATCTATTGGCATTATGGCTTTAGGTATATATTCTGCCAGAGTGCTTTATTTTGCTACCTTAGAAGAAGGAAAGATACCTTTAGCAATTACTGGTACTGCTGTAGGTTTTATTTCAATTGTAGGCTATACTCCAGATATTTTTGCTGGTCCTTTGATGGGTTATTTTTTAGATGCAAATCCAGGAGCTATTGGTTTGCAAAACACTTTTGGCATTATGACTATGTTTTCTATAATTGGTTTAGTGGCTTCTTTTTTGTTTTACAAGCATTCTAAATCTACAAATGCTTAATTCCCTTGATGATCTTTTACTCGTGGAATCGTTAGCAACTTTGTTTGCCTTCCGTTTACATATCTAAATCCGTTTTCACCAAAAAAACCAGCTTCTTCAAACATGATGCGAATATCACGTTTCCACTCTGGAATATTCACTGTGGTATTTAACTCTATAGCATAAACTGTATTAGCATGTAAAGGGTAATCGCCATTTACGGCAACACCATCTTGTGCGTCCCACATGCCTAATGTAGTACCTGATGAGTGTCCATAACTTCCTAATGGGTGGGTATAAATTGACGGTCTTAATCCAGCTGTTTTGGCTTCTTGCAACGATTTTAATAGAATTTGATTTCCTGTGGCTCCTTCTACAAAATTGTTAGTAAAAATATCTTGTAATTTATTGCCTTCAGCAAAGGCATCAGATAAATATTTTGGTGGCTCTTTTTCTTCTGGTTTTAACACATACGCCAATTCTTGGCAATCGGTATTTAAGCGTAAATAGGTGATGCCAAAATCACAATGTAATAAATCTCCTGGTAAAATTACCATTTCGTTAGGTCTATCGGAAAAGGAATACAGATGTCCTTCTAATTTTTCACTCGTTCGTTGCATATCTACACTAGGGTGAAACCATGTTTCTAAACCCAGTTGTGTGACCTTATCTCGCATCCACCACTCGACATCAGTTGTTGTAGTTATTCCTGGAGTAATCGCTTTTTCTGAAAAAGCTTCGGCAATAATATCGTGAGTAATATCTACTAATTGATTAAATATCACCATTTCGCGTTCTGTTCTAGTTTCTATCCAAGCAGTCGCCAAGGGTTGTGCCGATGTTACTTTACTATGATATTTCTTTGGTAAGTAATTTATAAATTCGTCATAATCGGTTTTATCCAATCCATCAGCAATGTTAAAATGTTTTGAATAGTTAAGACCTATTTTATTAGGGTTACGCTCTTCTATAAGCTGCATTAAACGTTTCCATTGGTTTGGTTGTTTTGTTTTATCCCAAGCGGAAATAATATTTTCGCCAAAATTATATCTGGCAACTGCTAATTTTTCAATTGTATTTTTAACCTTATCTCTATAAAACAGAATAATGGTTCTTCTACGAGCATTTAACCAAGTTGCTGGTAACATGGTTCGTAATACAGGGTCTTCGTTATATTCTCTTGAAATTAAAATCCACATATCTATACCAGTACGATCCATTAATTTAGGTAACAGATTGTTAAATCTATCGGCTAAAATTTCATCCACTACTCTTGCTCTTTCACGTTCTGGAAGAATTTGCTGTGCATTAATTTGAAGCGTGATTAGGAATACAATGAAGCATAATTTTTTCATTTTATTGAATTTGGTTGGTTAAGTGTTAAAAATATTGAATTTTAATGGATTTCTAAAAAAAAAGAAGAACTTCAAAAATAGTGTTCCTTAATGATGAAGCTTAAAATAATCTGTTTATAAACCAAAAATGAGAAAAGTGATGGTTTGAATAAGTAACCTGCTTATTATAATAATTCTAATGTTTGCTTACGCTTAATTTTACCAGAATTAGTAAACACAAACTGTGGCACACTAAGTATTTCTTTAGGAATTTCAAACTTATTGAGTACATCAAAATCTTTTATGGATTGTGAAAGGTTATCTATATTACATTCACCTTCAACAACTAAAATTAGATGCTCACCTAGTGAATCATCTTTTTTAGAAGCAACAAAAAATGGTTGCTGAATAACTCCAGCTAATGTTTTTTCTATCTGCTCTGGGAATAATTTTATGCCTCCCGAATTAATGACATTATCAATACGTCCAAGAAGTTTAAAGCTAGTGTCGGTACACAATTCAATTACATCATTAGTTATTACAGGAGTATCAATTAGTTTAGGAGCGTTAATTACTAGGCAATCTCTTTTGTCTATAGAAATGTGTATTTCAGGAAATAGTTGGTAGCACTCATGTATGCCATTATTTAGCTTTTTAACAGCTATATGCGAGACCGTTTCTGTCATTCCATAGGTAGCATAAATATCACACTTCGAATCTTGAATGTTGTCTTTTATCTTTTTTGAAACAGCTGCGCCACCAACAATAAGTGTTTTTATGTGTTTTAACTGTGGTATTGAATTTTGTAATTGCAAAGGTACCATGGCACAGAAATCGTAAGGTTCATTTACAGAAGCAAGTGGGTGTAAGTTTGGTTGAATTAAATCTAATTCCAATCCTAAAATCAATGCTCTAACCAACATCATTTTGCCTGCAATAAACTCAGTTGGCAAACAATGTAATGCACTATTGCCAGGAGTTAATCCAAAAAAATTGCCTGTTGCAATAGCCGAATATACCATTGATTGCTTTTTAATGGATAGCACCTTTGGATTTCCAGTAGATCCTGATGTTGTAACCTTAATAAAATCTTTGTTATTTAGCCAATCCATTAAAAAATTGCCAATCACTTTTTGATATGGTAATCCTTCTTTAATATAATCATAAGCGGCTTCTTTTAAAGTGCTATGATTATAGCGCACACCATTTAATTTGAATTTATTATGGATTTTATTAAAATGAGGAAGCATTTTTTGAAGTACGTTTAGTTTAGCAAAACTAAAGTATTTTCAACGAATTATTTTAAAATAATTAGAATTAAAATGTGTTTAAATATTATACGATATACGTAGAACTACGTATGGATTTAGTCACAAAAAATAGCTATCTTCGTTTAACGACTGATATAGTTTATTAAAACGAAACCATATTGTTACATTGTACTTCATTATAACCAACCATTAATTAATGATTAAATTATTTAGAAAAATTAGACAAAAACTACTTACTGAAAACAAGTTCAGCAAATATCTAATTTATGCGATTGGCGAGATAGTATTGGTCGTTATAGGGATTTTGATTGCTTTGTCAATTAATAATTGGAATGAATTAAGAAAAGCAAACGATAGAGAACATTCACTATACCAAAACATACTTATCGACTTAGAGAATGAAGATGTTAGATTGAATAGTGCTTTGGGTCAATATAAACAACACTCTGATGCATATTACCATATTTATTATGAAACCAATTATGATTCAACTAGTAATAGATATAATGCGTTAAGGTGGCATAACATTTTTGATTTTATAGTTTCCAATAAACATAAAAACAACATCTCTGAAATTACGAATAATAACATCATAGAACTACTAAATGAAAAAGCGAATATTGAATCTAATGTCCTACAAGCAAATCAAAATTTTAATGATTTTAAAGATGACATAATTATTCCTTTTTTTATTCGTCATAGGATATATGATAGTAATAAAGCATTTCAATCGGAAAAATATAAATTCAGTCCTCTTCTTGATAACAACTTTATTCTAAATGATAGACTAAAATCTCTAGACGCATCTGCAGAATTCGATCAAATATTAGTTGAATTAAAAATTAAAACTTCATATGCCATTGTGACTTTACAAGGACTCATTAAAAAGAATAGTGAAATTAGTATGGCTTTAAGAGAAGAATTGGAAAAAAAATAACGAAAGTACATCGCTGGATATAATTTATTGCTTATACATGCCAGCCTACTTACTAATATCCTCACCTAAAACCATATAATCTTCTTTAGGAGGTTCAATTACAGAACCAAAAAGTTTGTCTTTCCAGTTGGTCCATTTATATACTTTTGCAAATATTAAAAGTAGTATTGGAAACATAATAAACACAGGTGCAAACACATCGATAAAACCTGCTTTGGTTGGATCTGAAATATCTTTAAAAACAGAATGGGTTTGAAATGCCGTCCAATCGGCAGTAACCAATAGAGCCGTAAATAAATTATTAGCTGCATGAAAGCCTAAAGCCAGCTCCAAACCATCGTCCATAATGGTTAAAATGCCTAAAAACAACCCTGTTCCTATATAATATACCAATAAGATATAGCCTAGTTTTTCAATTTCAGGATTGGCAATGTGTAAAAGTCCAAATGCTAATGAAGTTAACACTAAAGGTAACCATCTGTTTTTAACTAATACACCAATACCTTGCATTAAATACCCTCTAAACAAGTATTCTTCAAAGCTGGTTTGTAATGGTATTAACGCTATAGCTATAATAACTAACACCACAAATTTGCTAAAATTAAAGTTAAGTTCGTAGCCTTCGGGGTTTGCAAAATAATCTATCAATATCATACCAGAAGAAATAATTCCCCAAAATAAAAACGCAAACCAAAACCGTTTCCAATCTATTTTTTTTCTTGATGTAGTAATCATTTTAAAAGATTGCTTATGCAAAAATTTCACAATTAAAAGCAAGCAAATAAGTCCACCAACAAAAGGCAACAATATAAACACCAAGTTTAAATTAGGCTCAAACAAGCTCAAAAGGTAATTCATATCTTCAAACTTCGATTGGTCTGCTGTTCCATCAAAAACCTTTATCATTAATGCGATTAAATGTGGCATCGAAAAAACACCCACACCAACAATAACGGCAAATACGCCAATAATATAACGCCACCAATCGTGTTCTACTTTAAAAACTTGTGATATATACATACTTATAGGTTTATGTTCCAATATTTATTTTTTTCGAATTGCAATGTACCTTTTTTTACTATTAAAGGCGAATCGAAATTATTAATAAATAAACTTCCTGTTCCTAACCCTTGCGGCATATTATTATCCAAAGTATAAGTCCATTGTGCAATGGCATTTAAGCCTACATTACTCTCTAAAGCACTGGTAATCCACCAACCGATATTTTGTTTATTTGCAAGATTAATCCATTCTTTACTGCCTTTAAATCCTCCTATTAAACTTGGCTTTAAAATAATATATTGCGGATTTATAGTTAGTAGCAGTTCTTCTTTTTTTGTTACATCAAAAACGCCTATTAATTCCTCGTCCAAAGCTATTGGCAAAGGTGTTTCCTGACATAATGCTACCATTTCCTGAATCTGACCTTGCTTAATAGGTTGCTCAATGGAATGCAATTCTAGTTCCGATAGTATTTTTAGTTTTTCTAAAGCTTCACTTGGTAAAAACGCACCATTGGCATCTACACGCAATTCAATATTATTAGCTGAAAATTCTTGTCTTATAGATTTTAATAAATCCACTTCAGACTTAAAATCAATGGCTCCAATTTTTATTTTAATACAAGAAAAACCAGCTTCTATTTTTGATTTGATTTGCTGTTTCATAAAGGGCAAATCTCCCATCCAAATTAAACCATTAATTTGGATAGCATCTTTTCCGTTTGTGAACTTAGAAGGAAACAAAGTAAATGTATCTTGACTCTTTAAAGACAGAAACGCCATTTCCAAACCAAATTGAATACTTGGGAATTCGACAAGCTCATTCAACAAACTATTAAGACCTTTGGTTATATTATTACAAGCCCATTTAAGTGTATCTTCAAAATCTGGTCTATCGTCAATGCTCAAACCTCTAAAAAGGCCACACTCGCCTATACCTTGCTTAGTACCATCGTTAATTATAATAAACCAGGTTTCCTTTTTGGTTAATACACCTCTTGAGGTACCACTGGGTTGTTTAAATTGAAGTTTGTACTGCTTGTAAGCTGCTGTCATATACAAACCAAAAATAGGAATTTATTTTTTGATAGAATATATGTATTTTGACTAAAAAAAGGAGTTGTTTTTTGTGGTTACGCTTATCGGTCTTGTGTATGCCTCGTTGCGGAAAATCAGCTATGATTTTCCGCCGTAACCGAAAGATAGTAAATTGCAATGAATTCCGATTAGGAATTCAGCCGAAATGTGCTATATACGGCTTATACACCGTTTAATTTGTGTTAAACAGTCGCCCATTCTTAATTACAACTTCAATACTTTTGACATTATTGATGCTTGTAAGTGGGTTGCTTTTCAGAATGAGTAAATTAGCTTTCTTTCCAACCTCAATAGAACCAATCTCATTCTCTTTTCCGAGCATTTCAGCATTCACAATAGTTGCTGCCCGAATAATATCAATGGGTTCCATTCCGACATCTTCCTGAAGTGCATTCATTTCCTGAAAAATTGGTGCAATGACTGTCAGGTCCATTAAAGGCTTATCTGTTCCAACTCCAATTTTGACCTTATTTTGGTGAGCAAGTTTTGTTAATGCAACGCCATATTTGTACAAAGTAGAATCTGGAAAACGTCTTTTATAAACAGAGATTGTTGCATCCAAAATAGTTTGATTGCTTTTCATCTCTTCCATTAAAGTTTGGAACGCAGAATTACTAATGTTGAATTTCTCCAGCTTTCTAAATCTGTGTGAAGCATCAGAGGGTATTTCTTTTTCTCCCTCCCAAGCTATGTAGGTTGCATGTGACATAACATCCACTCCAGATTGATTAACTTCAGAAGGTCTCGCTGGGAATACTGTGGCATGCGCCCACACTTTTAATTCTTGCGAATGAGCTTCTTGAACAATCCTTTTTACAAGAGTTTTATCTAAATCAGCATAAATCTTCAAACCTGTTGCGCCAGTCCCTTTTGCCTCTGCAATGATTTGACTTAAATTAGAATTTGTGTTTATTCCGTGCATCCAAGGTGCTTTACCAGATTCAAAACCTTGCGCAGCCAATTTTGTTCTTGGGTCTTTGAAGAAGAATTCTCCGGCAAGTAGGGCAGAAAAATAAATATCTGGTGACAGAATATTATCTAATGACGCTTGCCTCGATAAGTAGTTTAGATATCTGGTATCACCTGCCATATCCCTAACTGTTGTTATACCGTTTTTCAATAGATACTCGAGTCTCTTTTTCGTGACTTCAAAGTTATCCTCTTTTGAAGGGTTTGTTGCTAGATGCACGTGAGCATCAATTAATCCAGGCACAACAAAATGTCCTCTGAAATTCATAACTTGGATAGAATCAGGTTTATTATAATTATTGGAATCAAAAATTCCAGATATAATATCATTTTCAATTACTAGAGTTTGATTTTCAATTATTCGCCTGTTCTTAACATCAATAACATTAACTCCATCAATAGCATATGTGTCAAGTTTGAATTGACAATTTGCTTCATTGATAAAGGTTAGGGAAATTAGAATTAGAAGTATTTGAATCTTATTATTCATGTTTATCGTCATAATGGTGTATAATGGTTAAAGTATCTTCAGTTTTAATTGACGATACTGTACGATAAGCCAAGTTAGTTTTTTCTTACTCGAAAGGCAAGGTTAAAAAATATCAAAAGCCAAAAAACTATCAAGTTTTGTTAACAACTATAACTCAATAGAATCTCCTATTTCTAAAAGCATTAAATCTTTATTGTTTTCAAAAAACTTACGTTTAGCGCTTTCGTGGTCTATTTCTATATAGCCAAAGGTATCGAAATGATAGCCTAAAATTTTATCGCATGCTACAAAATCGGCGGCAATAAGAGCATCGTCTATTCCCATGGTAAAATTATCGCCAATGGGCAAAATAGCTAGATCTAATTTTGTTTGTAACGGAATTAGTTTCATATCGTATGTTAAAGCTGTATCTCCTGCAATGTAAATATTTTTATGCTCGCCTTCTATCACAAAGCCTCCAGGTTGGCCACCATAACTACCATCTGGAAAAGACGAGGTATGAATCGCATTTACATATTTAAGTTTACCAAATTCAAATTCCCAATTACCTCCATGGTTCATAGGATGCCCTTCAAGTCCTTTGTTTTGATAATGGGTTACGATTTCATAATTAGAAACTATTACAGCTTCGGTACGTTTTGCAATGGCCTCTACATCTAAAATATGGTCTTGATGTGCGTGTGTTAACAAAATATAATCGGCTTTTAAGGCATCTATATCAATATGTGCTGCCTTTGGGTTTCCCGAAATAAAGGGGTCTACCAAAATAGCAATGTCACCAATATTAATTTGCAAACTTGCGTGACCTAAGAATGTGATTTTCATTTGTTAAAAATTTATTATTAGATTAAGATAATTAAATTATTCTAAAACCATAAACCTTCGCTTTAAAGAAATAGCACTCATCATAATGAATCTGTTATTAAAAAAAGTACCATAATAAGGACGGTAGAAACTATTACCTTTATTGTCTTGGATTTTATTGTATGATACATCACCATCTTCTGAGTATATAAAATCATAAAGTGCAGTAGATTCAAGCCAACCTTTTGATACTTTAGTTCTCCCATCACTCTTTATAGTTAAATTTTTCCCTGAATTTAAAATAACATGCAAATTATTATCTTTCAAAAAGGCATTGTATGATGTAACTGGTGCATTTTTAAATATACTTCTACCCCAATTTAACTTTCCATTAGAGTTAAATTTCAAAACTAAAATATCATCATAGTGATAAGTAATGGTTTGATATCCTCCAAATCCATTATTAACATAACTATAAGTTATATAAAACTGTTCAGCTAACCAGTAAGAATTTCCCTCAGAGTCATTTATTACGTAATCAACTTTAAAATTAGACAATTCTTTGTCTTTCTTTTTTTTAGCTTTTTGGATACCGTATAAGTCTTGGTATACTTGTTGGGGCAGTTGATATAATTTGCGTTTATTCTTTAATTTAAAAGTATCAAGATTCAATACAAAAACACATGTCCCTTTAACATTACTAACTTTTTTTTCAGAATAAAAACCTAGTAATTCTAACTGACTCCCTTTATTATTGAAAGACAAGGATTTTATATGTAAACTATCTAAATTAATTTCTAACTTCTCAACTTCATTAGGTGTAATTTTATTAACAATAAATTTATAATTTGCTTGACTCTTCTTTTTTTGAGATTTACCGTCAATAAATAATTTTCCAAGTGTAAATGCGTTCCTTTTATTATCAATGAACAGATCATTAAGTTCGAAATATTGATCTTGGTGGCTATTGTATGATTTCTGATTCATCTCCTCCAAAGTATTAGAATCAAAAACTCTTATGGTATATGAATTAAGATTCTTTTTAATATTATCGGTAGATAAAGCAATAAATTTACCATTTGGAGATATAGCAAAATTAGTTTGATGCTTTCTATTACTAAATAATGAATTACTTCCTTTCTCTAAAGTTACCTCAAATAGTTGAGTTTTTTTTATTGAAAGGTTTTCTAAATTGAAAGCATAACAACTAACTATTCTTTTCTTCTGTTTTGGAGAAAAAACTGTGAAAATTTTTATTTCATCATCAAAAGAAACATAACCCACTATCTCTTCTTTTAACTCTCCCTTAATCAAATCTTTAAAAATAGGATTAAGATTATTATCAAAAGCCTCAAACAACATATCTCTATTTCTTTTTCTAACAACGCCAGTAATTCCAGAAGGCGACATGTAATTTGCTAAAACATCTCCAAACATATAGTATTTATCTCTATATTCTTGGCTCTCACTTACCTTTAGCTTCATTTCGTTTTGAGAAAAACAAACAAGACTAGTTAAGAAAATAAAAGAGTAAATAAATGTTTTCATGTGTAGGTTAATTTAAAAGTTATTAAAGTATATGAAATACTTGACCAATTCCTAACAAGATTGCTAACAAAAAAGTGGACAACGCCAATACTTTTAATTGAGAATCTAAAGCCTTGGGTTCCTTTACTTTTAAAACTACTTTAAGATGTATTATTAAAGGAATAAAAGCAATCACAAATATAAAATTAGTCATTGAGCGGTAATATAAAATACCGAATAGCATACTCAAAATAATGGCTCCAACGATTAAAACTGCATGATATATTTTGGCCTTTTTTAAACCTAATTTTACCGCTACAGTAATCTTATTAGCAGACGCATCAGAATCTATATCGCGCATGTTGTTAAGGTTTAAAACTCCTGTACTTAACAATCCAATAATACTAGCTGGCAATAATAGTACATGATCCAGTTGTTTTGTATATAAAAAATAAGTACCAACAACACTTAAAATTCCAAAAAACAAAAACACCATAATATCTCCTCGAGCACGATAGCCATAGGCAGACTCTCCAATGGTGTATTTTAAGGCCGCATAAATACTTAGCCCACCCAAAGCAAAAAAGAGCAAAGCATAGAGAAAATCTTGCGAACCAAAAGCGGTATAAACCAACAAAAAGACAAATAGTATAACTATAAGAATATTGGTTCTAATGGCTGCAAACATTTCGTCGGGAGTTATTTTTCCGCTCTGTATAGCACGTTCAGGACCTAAACGCTTATCATTATCTGTTCCTTTAATACCATCGCCATAATCATTAGCTAAGTTAGATAATACTTGCAAGCTAATGGTAGCCAATATGGCGAGAATAAAAATAACAATATTAAATGCACCATTGTAGTAAGCAAAACTGCTACCAATAATAATTCCAGAAATTGAAAGTGGCAATGTACGTAACCTAAAAGCTGAAATCCAAGGCTTAATTTTTTCCATTAGCAACAAAAATTTATGGGATCCATTTTTTATTGAAATTAGGCTTACGCTTTTCTAAAAACGCATTTCTCCCTTCAATGGCTTCATCGGTCATGTATGCCAATCGTGTGGCTTCGCCAGCAAATACTTGTTGACCAACCATACCATCGTCGGTAAGGTTCATGGCAAATTTAAGCATTTTAATGGACGTTGGCGATTTGGCCAAAATTTCTTGAGCCCATTCATACGCAGTATCTTCAAGCTTATCATGAGGAATAACTGCATTGACCATTCCCATATCAAAAGCTTCCTGTGCCGAGTAGTTTCTTCCTAAAAAGAAAATTTCCCTAGCTTTTTTTTGTCCTACCATTTTGGCTAAATAAGCACTACCATAACCACCATCAAAACTAGTAACATCTGCATCTGTTTGTTTAAAAATAGCATGCTCTTTACTAGCCAAAGTTAAATCGCAAACCACATGAAGACTATGGCCTCCTCCAACTGCCCAACCTGGTACGACGGCAATAACAGCTTTTGGCATAAAGCGGATTAAACGTTGCACTTCTAGGATGTTTAAACGATGGTAACCATCTTCGCCTACATACCCTTGATGGCCTCGTGCTTTTTGATCACCACCACTACAAAACGAATACACACCGTCTTTGGTTGAAGGTCCTTCGGCACTTAACAACACAACACCAATAGAGGTGTCCTCATTGGCATCATAGAAAGCATCATACAACTCACTTGTGGTCTTTGGACGAAAAGCGTTTCTAACATCTGGTCTGTTAAATGCTATTCTCGCTACACCATTGGATTTTTTGTAAGTAATATCTTCATATACTTTTGCTGTCTCCCAATTTATCTTACTCATTAGTTTAAGTTATTTGGTGTAAAAATACATATTAAAATAGCTTTATTGAATAAGCTATCTTTTTTTTCTTAACTTTAAATGAACATTTTAAATCCCTCTTAATGACTATCAAAGAATCTGCTTTGTCTAGCGATGCTATTTCAATAGTTGAAACAAAATTTGGTGTTCTGTTTTTTTTTAAAGACTACCTTATAACTGAAATTTTTGAAGGAATGATTGTAGGTAAAAAGGAATTTACCGAAATTTTTGATTTATGCATGGATTTCTATGGCTCCAACAAACCTTTTGGTATTGTTAGCCATAGGTTATTTCCTTATTCGGTTAATTTGTTTGAGTTAGTTCCTATATCTAGTAGGTTCAATTCTGTAGTCGCCAATTCTGTAGTGGCATATACTGATATTTCGATGAAAAATTTTGAATTGGAAAAACGTCTTTTAAAGTTTAAAGGAAAGTTCTTTAATAATCTCGATTCTGCAATTAATTGGGTTAAAAAAGAAGTTGAAAAAAACGGCTAGTTAATTTTTAGTTAATCTTATTCCATCATCTTCAATAATAATAAGTCGTTGTTTGTACAGTGACCCAATGGCTTTTTTAAAGCTTTTTTTGCTCATTTGCAATGCTTCTTTTATATGCTCTGGAGACGATTTATCGGTTAGTTGTAAGTAGCCACTATTATCTTCTAGCTCATTTAAAATCGCCTCAGCATTTGGTTCAATATTTCGGTAACCTATTTGTCCCAATGAAATATCCAATTTGTTATCAGGGCGTATTTTTTTTACGATTCCTTTTAATTTATCGCCAACGCTCAAATCTTTAAAAATGTCGTCATTAAAAATTAGTCCGAGATGTTTTTTATTAACGATAACATTCATGCCAATTTCTGAAGGGTGAGATACTATAATATCTACCTCATCAAATTGATTAACTGTCAATTCCTTATTATCCAAAAAATGGTTTGTCTTGCTTGAAGCCACTAACCTATTGGTTTCTTCGTCTAAATAACAATGCACCAAATACCAACCGCCTTTTTTCATTTTAAAGGCTTGTTCTTTAAAAGGACAGAATAACTCTTTTACCATTCCCCAATCCAAAAAAGCACCATGATTAGTAACATCGTTACAACGCAAAAGCGCAAAGTCACCTTTTGTAATATAGGGTCTATCGGTAACAGCAACCAAACGTTCATCATTATCTAAATACACAAATACTTCGAGTTTATCCCATATTTTAAACTCTTTTGGAACATACCTATTTGGCAAAAGTATTTCATTGCCTTCATCATCGCTCAAAAACAATCCTGGTACATTTTCTCTAAGTATTTCTAATATATTGTATTCTCCAATGTGTATCATGGTGCAAATGTAAGCATATTACAAGCAGAATAAAAAAAGCGCCACAACTAATTGTGACGCCTTTTAATGATGGTTAAACTCATAAATAATAAGTTTATTTCTCTTTAATAAGTAGATTCTTTACCAAAATGTTTTGTTAACATATAGTAAACTACTGCTCTATATTTGTTTCTGTTTGAACGTCCATAGGTGTCCATAGCTTTATCTATGGCTTTTTCTAAATCTGCTCCATCCTTAAGCCCTAGTTTTTTAATCAAGAAGTTATTTTTAACTGTTGCTAGCTCTGAAGCATCAGATCCAGATACTGTTGCAGCATCTGCATTGTAAATAGAAGGTCCACAACCAATGGTTACTTTGGTTAATAAATCCATATCTGGTTTCATCCCACATTTGTCTTTTAAATCTGTAGCATACTTTGCAATAAGCTTGTCTCTTTTACTCATAATTACGTTGTTTTATTAAGATTAATTATACTAACTACCAATGAGACACTAAGGCACGAAAAAAGTCACTACAAATTATTCTATTGCTTTAAAATAATTCAATAACATTTGGTCATTATTTTTTCTGGGCGTAAAAATTTCCAGAAGTTTTGGTAAATTTCCTTCTGCATAAAAATTTTGGAGTTTATCTTCAAGATTAGATATACTATTTGCCTCTTGATAAGCTATATGATACATATCGCAAAGTTGCTTTGCAGTTAGATTGTGTTTGGTTTCAAAATACGTATCGAAATTCTTGGTGTTTTTATGTCCTGGAAGGATTCTAAAAATACCTCCTCCTCCATTATTTATGAGAATGATCCTAAAATTATTTGGTATGTAATTATTCCATAAGGCATTACTATCGTATAAGAAACTGAGGTCTCCAGTAATTAAAACAGTCTGGCTTTTAGAAGCCACCGAAGCTCCTATAGCTGTAGAAGTGCTACCATCTATACCACTGGTGCCTCTATTGCAATAGACCTGCAAACTTTTGTTAATGTCAAAAAGTTGCATATACCTTATTGCTGAGCTATTTCCAGAGTGTACAATGGCATTATTTGGAAGGGATTGTAGTATTTTATCAAATACTTTTAAATCGGAATACTCACAGTTTTCAAGATACTTTTCATGTGCCAATTGTCTATGAATCTTAATGTTGCTCCAATAAGGCTTGTAACTACTTTTGGTAAGTGTTTTCTTTTTTAAAAACTCTTTAAAAAATTGATTTACAGGATATTTAAAGTGTTTGCTTAAACTAAAAAATGTATCGTTTGCATTCTTTTCATCGACATGCCAATGATGCTTTGGTTGGTGTTTTCTAAGAAAAGCTTTAACTTTTTTTGACACTATCATACCACCAAAGGTCAACAATATTTCTGGTTGTAAGTCTTTAAATTCCTTTTCTTCAAGAGGTGCTATTACCTTATCAATGCTTGGAAAAAATTGATCGTGATACAGATTGGATGTTGTTTCGGTAAATACAACAACACTATCATCATTTGCTAAAAATTGCAAAATCTTTTTGTCTATTGAGTTTGGTGCATTAACACCTACTAAAATCATTTTTTTTGATGCCTTGCTCCACATATTGATATAAGTAGAAAAATCTTCATGAGAAACAACTGAGTTTATTGGAATAACTTCAGCAGTTACTGAAAACTCATTGACCATATCATACAACGGTTCATTAAAAGGTGCATTAATATGTACAGGGCCTTTATTTACAATGGCCGAGTTTATGGCGTTATTAATTTTGTTTGTATTAAATTCATCCATAGCCTCACTTAGATTAGCTTCGTACAAAATATGGTTATGATACACACCTTTTTGATTTATGGTTTGTCCATCACCAATATTAATTAAATGCTCTGGTCTATCTGCCGAAATTATTATTAAAGGAATATGACTGTAATATGCTTCAGCGATTGCTGGATAATAGTTTAACAATGCACTCCCTGAAGTACATACCACAGCAACTGGTTCTTGCAATTGTTGCGCTATTCCCAAAGCAAAAAAAGCAGCGCAACGTTCGTCAACAATACTATAACAGGTAAAATATTCATGATTCGAGAAACCAATAGTTAAAGGTGCATTTCTACTACCTGGAGATAAAACAACATGTTTTACGCCTTTAACTTTGCAAAGCTGAATGATGGATTGTGCTAAAGGAATTTTTGGTAGTTTCATTTAATACACAAAGTTATCTATAATAGGTCATTTATGAAAGCCCATAATGGGCATTTTACAAACAAAAATCAATACCTGTTTTTACAATTGAGTAAAAAATAAGTTGTTCAATTTTTAAGTAGATGTAGTTATAACGCTTTTAATTGTGTTGGTTTTATTAACAGTCTCTAGCCACTCGTTTTCAGGGTTGGAATCTTTAGTAATGCCACCACCAACATATAAAATAGCTTTGGTGTCTTGCAACTGCATACACCTTAAATTAACAAACAAATTGGTAGAACGCTTATTAAAAGTATATGCAGTATTCTCAATGTTTCGTTTTCCTGAACGTGGTTGCACTTTTGTTTCTTTATTCAATTCTCCTAAAAAGCCTGAATAAAACTCACGGTTGTAATGTTCGTTATCTAAAATAAACTGCATTGCATCAATTTTAGGTAAACCACAAACTGCAGGTGTTGGATGCAATTTTAAAATAAGCTTTTGAATACTTTTAGAATGATCTATCAATTCTCCCAAAATATCTGTTCGTAAGTGCAACAATCTTCCAGCTTTAACAGTTTGAACTTCAGATACTTCAATATTTTTAATGTGCTCTTGCAATACTTTTTCTACATAATCAGAAACCATTTTTTGTTCTTCAATTTCTTTAGGACTCCAGTTTACATCAAGCGTTCCAGCATAATCTTGAGTTCCTGCTAAAGCCATTGTTGAAAACCTATTACGCTCTATACTCAATAATGTCTCTGGAGTTGCCCCTAACCACATACCAACTTTAGGATGATACCAACAATACACAAAAGCTGAGTTGTAATTATTTAAAAGTGTTTTAAATACTTTTAATGGGTTCAAGGGTGTTTCTAAATCCAAGATTTCTTTTCTGGAAAGCACT
The DNA here is from genome assembly GCA_945788155.1 of uncultured Flavobacteriaceae bacterium. Taxonomy (GTDB): domain Bacteria; phylum Bacteroidota; class Bacteroidia; order Flavobacteriales; family Flavobacteriaceae; genus Pontimicrobium. The sequence continues at coordinate 3,549 of CALZKX010000290.1, read as the reverse complement.
ACTTTTTGAAGCTTTCCTTTATTGATTGACTCTATTCCTTTCTCTACTAAATGAATATGATGTGCTTGATTGTTATCGATATCAAACGGTAAGGTTTTGTCGTTTACGACTTCTACATCGTCTAGAGTTAAAAGCATTCTAGATTTACTATAAGGCATTAAAATAGCATCTTTTCTAATATCAAATGGCGCAAACACAAAACCAGTTTCGTTATAATCCTCAATTTTATATAGTGTTTTATCTTTTTGGAGTAATGCTTTTGTCTCAAAAGTGTTAGGTAAACTATAAGCCACGAAAGGAAGATTCTTGTTGTAATGCTCATAAATGTAGCCGAAAAAATCCTTTAAAGTCATCAAGTTATTTAGCTTTTGGTATTGCTACAGTTGTTAATTTACACAAGGATATCAAATTACCATTGTCATCAGTAATTTTTACTTGTAGTAGTTGTGTCGTTCTTCCTTTGTGAATAAAGGATGCTTTTGCATAAACATAACCATTTTTTACGCTTTTTATATGGTTTGCAGAAATTTCAATGCCTCTCACAAAAACATTACTTAAATCTAAAAACATGTGAGCTGCAAAACTTCCGGTCGTTTCAGCTAAAGCTAAGGTTGCTCCACCATGAAGCACACCATCTGGTTGATAAACACTTGAATTTACTGGCATTTTAGCCACAACGAAGTCATCTCCAAAGTCAATAAATTCAATATTCAACGTTTCCATTAAGGTGTTTTTGCAAATGGAATTTGCGTGTGCTATTACATCTTGTTTAGATAATTGCATATAAAAAGTTTACTTTTAATCTCTAGATTGTAAATGTACAAAACCGAAGTCAAAAATGAATTCAACCGAAAAAGAAATATCTTATAAAATCACCAATAGTTATTCTACTCTATACAACTTAACTGAAGCCACAAAGAATGTATGGTTTGTTTGTCATGGAATGAGTTATTTAAGTCGTTACTTTCTTAAATATTTTAAAGACTTAAATCCAGAAGATAATTACATTATTGCACCACAAGCACAGAGTAAATACTACATTCCTCCTGCTTTTAAACACGTTGGTGCTTCATGGTTGACTAAAGAAAACACCCTCAAGGAAACCGATAATGTGATGCGTTATTTTGATGCTGTTTTTAATGTTGAACAAATTCCTGACGATATCAACCTTATTGTTTTTGGTTATTCTCAAGGTGTTAGTGTTGCCATGCGATATGTTGCAAAGCGACAATTAAAATGCAGTCAAATGATATTGCATTCTGGTGGAATACCAAAAGAATTAGTAGCCGACGATTTTAAATTTCTACAAGGTCATTGCAAAGTTTCTTTAATTTATGGAACAGACGATGAATATTTAAACGATGAACGTATGGAACAGGAAACCAAAAGAGTTCATGAATTGTTTGATACAAATGTTACTGTAATGCCTTTTGACGGAAGGCATATTGTGAATGTTGATATTATTAATAGCTTAGTTTAGTCTGTCATTGCTGTGACTTGTGCAGACCGAAGTGTTTGCAAAGCAGGAATTCACTTATTAATTAGTTAATTAAATTCTTATGTCGAACCCAAGTTAAATAACCAATGCCAATTAAAAACATGTAAAAACTGTTTTTTTTATATAACTAAGTACTTACTAAAACAACGTAATTTGCCCTTCATCATCAATATCTAGATCTTTTGCTTCACCATTGGTAGATTTATTTTCAATAGATTTGGTTTCCTTATCTTCACTAGCAACAACTTCTTCGTCAACCACTTCTATCTCATCTGCAGGTACTTCCTTTGGTGCTGTATAAGGCAGTGGGTCTAGTAAATTAATTTGATTAACTTTGTCTTTAGTTAACTGATTTCCAAGAGCATTAACGCCTTTTATTGCTATAAATTCTTCGAGATTTATTTCTAGGTTGTCCTTTCTGTCTTTTCCTCTTTCTTTTGCAAATATTACCTCAGCCATTGGTCTCCAATCGGTAGAGATTATTTCTAATTGAGATTTTTCATTGTCTGTAATAAAACTTTCAATTTTATTTTCGTTTTCTATCAAAAATCGTTTTACATAATATCGTTCTTTATCGCCATCATAGTAAATTGCAGAAATTGGTTTTTTAGGAATCCATTTCTCCATCACAATCATATCGGAATCAAATCTCGCAGTAATTTCTGGAATAATCGTTTTTATTAATCCAGATTGCGTAATTATAAGTATTCTATCTTCGCCTCTAAATTCACCAACAAGTTCGCCTCTGCCATCAACATTTAAACGCTTTACAGTATCGTCAAACCATATTTTGCGAGGCTTTAAAGTGCTTACGCCTTTTTCTTTTAGCTCAATACGTTTTATTGTATGTTTTGTGACTAGATTTCCTTTGGAAGCGCGTCCTTTAATAATAATATTTGCAAAATTAAGATCCCACTTTAGCTTCTTAATACTCCCTGCCTGACGTAGCATAACTGTTACTACTTCGGCTTCACCATTTGGATTTGCAGAGAAATAATGTACCATCGAATTGCTATTACCATTTGTAAGATCGTACTCTTTATCTCTAGTAATAGAGGTCACTGCAAAGCGTTTGATGTACGATGTGCCACCTTTACCGTCACGATAAATCATATTGTAAACGGTACGTTTATCCTTTTTCTTAAACACCGCAGCATGTATAATGTTTTTACCAATAAAGGTTTTGGTATCTACTTTGGTAATCATCATTTTACCTTCTTTTGTAAATACAATAATATCATCTATATCACTACAATCGCAAACATATTCGTCACGACGTAAGGATGTACCAATAAAACCTTCGTCCCTATTTACATAAAGTTTAGTGTTTCTAATAATCACTTTAGTGGCATCGACATCATCAAAAATACGGATTTCGGTTTGACGTTCTCTTCCTTTACCATAGTCTTTTTTTAATCTAGTAAAATATGCAATAGCATAATTAATTAAGTTTGCTAGATGATGTTTTACTTCAGCAATTTGAGCTTCAAGGGCATCAATTTTTTGTTGTGCCTTATCTATATCAAATTTAGAAATACGCTTGATTCTAATTTCTGTTAATCGCGCTATATCGTCATCTGTAACTTTCCTTTTTAGGTGTTTTATATGTGGTTTAAGTCCTTTGTCTATTGCTTGTATAACGCCTTCCCAAGTTTCCTCTTCTTCAATGTCACGATAGATTCTATTTTCAATAAAAATACGCTCCAAAGAGGCAAAATGCCATTGCTCTTCAAATTCTCCAAGCCTTACCTCTAGTTCTTGTTTAAGAAGCTGAACTGTATTGTCGGTTGAGCGTCGCAACATTTCGGAAACACCTACAAAAAATGGTTTATTATCTTCAATAACACAGCCTAAAGGTGAAATGGATGTCTCACAGTTTGTAAAGGCATATAAGGCATCGATGGTTTTATCTGGCGAAATTCCAGAAGGCAAGTGCACTAATATTTCTACATCGGCTGCCGTGTTATCTTCAATCTTTTTTATCTTGATTTTTCCTTTGTCATTTGCTTTTAAAATCGAATCAATTAAAGATGATGTATTGGTTCCAAAAG
>CALZKX010000289.1 GCA_945788155.1 uncultured Flavobacteriaceae bacterium | reverse complement strand
CCCAATGCTTTGCGCTTAAAGACCATTACCAGAGCAAAGACCAATGTTAACAAAACACCGACACTTACAAGAAACACATCTTTGGTGAGCCAATATTTTTTTGGGTCATAGCCTAAATAGGTATATATAACAGCAGTTGTCATAATCACTACAAACACCAAAACGGCATGGATTAACCAACGTTCAAATTTCCAGGAGGATACTTTTTTTGAGGACAAATGCCTAAACGAATCTCCAGCAGTTTCAGCCAATGCACCACAACCGCAAACCCAAGAACAGTACCAACGTTTGCCGTATTTATAGGTAAGGATAGGTGAAATCACGAAAATGGAAAGCACACCAAAAATCAATAATCCAAGACCAATATTTCCGGCACTTATAAAACCATCAATTCTATATTGTTCAAAATTATAATAGTTTAAAGGCCAAATGCTTTTAAGGTCGTAATATGGTAAAGTTGCATTTAGGCGATACATGATTTCTGGAATTAAAAAGGCAAAGATTAATTGAAAAAACATAACAGAACCAGTCCTGATTTGCTGGTAACGGTTATGGCGATATTTAAGCATAAACTTATAGCCAAATACCAAAATTGCAACTGTATAAAGTGTGCCATAAACAAACCATTGACTTGCAGGTCTTCCGCTTAAAATTTGACTAAAGGGATCAAATAGCGATACCAATCCTGTATTTGAATTGCCATTAACGCTAAGACCAAGTAATTCGGGATAAAAATAGAGTACAATATAAAATAACGTCAAGCCTATGCCTGTTAACCAACCTGAAACTCCTCTTGCAGTAAAGGATTTAAACCAAACACCATCGTTTTTAATGCCTCTGGATTTGTTTAAATAAGCAGCGTTTGAAAATAGGACGGTTCCTATAAAAATCAATAACAACGAAGTGGTCAAAAACAATCCTTTGTTTGGAAAGCTGGTATTAAAAAGTGCCAGAATTAAAATAAACAGTCCTGTAAACCCTATTGCTAAAGCTATTTTTTGTTTGATTGATAGGTCGTTGGCTTCTGGTTTTGCCAAGGACATACTATTATTTATTTTGTTGCTCATAATTATTTTTTTAGACCTCACAGGTTTTAAAAACCTGTGAGGTCTGTATGTGTTTTTATTCTAACAGTAGTTCTTTTAAAATACTGATTTGCTTATTGTTATGAATGTATTTAAAATTTTCCTTGTCTTCAAATAAATCAATAACAAATGTCCGAAGCAATGAAGTTGGTTTGTCTGAAATTAGTGATGTATATGAAGAATACTTGTAAGTACTAAAATCATCTGTAAAATTATGATGTACAGGATTTGTATGGATGTAAACAATTAATGATTTCAAATAATCTTCATTTATAATTTTAATGCGAGAAAACCTGTCTTTAAACAAACTTCCTGTTCTATTATATTTTTTATTGATTGCTTTTGCGTAAGCATTGAACAAATTTGAAAATTGTTGAGAAATATTTTTGCTTCCAACATTGATTTTTGTTTTAATTAAAAGATGAAAATGGTTTTTAAGTAAACAATACGATAAAATATCTGAAACATCAAGAAGGTATTTTTTTATTAAGGACAAGAAATATGCGTAATTTTCTTCTTCAATAAATAAGTCTTCTTTATTATTGCCACAATTATATATGTGATAGTAAGTATCTTCTATTAAAGGCTCATATTTCATTTATGTTTTATTTTTTTAGACCTCACAGTCCCGACGCTTCGGGATTAAAACCTGTGAGGTCTGTAATACATTTTAGACTGTTGTTTGTTCTTTTTTATAAATAGATAGAATTTCCTTTTCGAATTTCCTATAAAATTCTGGGTCAAAATTAGCATTAGATAAATGATGGATTACATAATCCATATTCCGTTTTTCATTGAGCCATTTATCAAAAACCTCATGTCGCATTCGTATCCCAAAGGTATTAATGCCTTTAAATTTGTTGGTGGTAATATCATATTCCAAAGTGATGCATTTGGTGTCGTCGTTATGTTTCCAATGAAAATGTGCGTGACCCTTTTTTGGTTTTGCAAATACCCAACCATAGGTTTGGTATTCTATATCAAAAAATTTAGCAGAGTTAAACCAATGTCCAGGTTTGTACTCAATGCGATTACCACAAATAGTTTGTGCAACGGTTTCGCCCATCATGCGTCCTGTGTACCAAACTGCTTCTATTGATTTTCTATTTCCAATAGGTTCGCGTTGTTCGGCACAATCGCCAATAGCATAAACATCTTTTATGTTGGTTTCTAAAAAGCGATTGACTTTTATACCACGACCAGTTTCTAAATCAGAATCTTTTAAGAAGTCAATATTAGGAGAGACTCCAGCGGTCAATCCAACAAAATCACAATCAATTATTTCTCCGGTTTCAGCAACTACAACTGCTTTTGCTTGTCCGTTTTCATCAGCAATAATTTCTTTTAAATTTACGCCCAGACGCAAATCGATATGATGGTTTTTAATATGCCTATTCAACATTTGGCTTTCGCCTATTGGTAAAACTATGTCCCAAAAACTTTGCTCTCTAACTAAAAAAGTAACAGGGATATTTCGAGAGTTAAACATTTCAGCCAATTCTATTCCTATTAAGCCTCCACCAACAATGACTGCACGTTTACAAACCTTATTGTTTGGCGCAAACACTTCAAGATTATCTAAATCTTGTTTGCTATACAATCCTTGTACGCCTTTTAAATCTTGTCCTGGCCATCCAAATTTATTGGGTTTACTACCTGTTGCGATAATGAGTTTGTCATATTTTAGGGAATCACCTTCCGTAAAAAGTAAAGTCGAATTTTTTGTGTCAATTTTTTCAACATAGCCTTTTTTTAAATCGATGCGGTTTTTTTTCCAAAACCAATTTTCGTAAGGTTGTGTATGCTCAAATTTCATATGTCCCATATATACATACATGAGTGCTGTACGTGAAAAAAAATAATCGGTTTCGGCAGAAATGATTGTAATTTTTTTGTCAGTCTTATCGGCAGACAGGTTGGATAGTTTTCTAATATGCCTCGCAGCCGTAACGCCCGAAATGCCATTACCTATGATGACTATGTGCTCCATAAATTTAATTGTTGATAAATATGTCGAATCTAAAGGTAATAACTTAATTTATT